>VGLT01000051.1 GCA_016866635.1 Candidatus Uhrbacteria bacterium | reverse complement strand
GAATAACAAGAGCCGCTCCCTGTTCTTCAAACGCTCGTGCATTCGCTTCTTGATGCGCCGAAGGAAGTGGGATAAGAATCACCGGCTTTTTTAAAGCCGCAACTTCTGAGAGCGTCCCGATCCCCGCGCGTGCAATGACGATATCCGCTGCCGCATACGCATGTAACATGTGTTCTTGATCAAATATCTCCGCTGATACATCCGCATGAATGACGCCCTTCTTTCCTGTTCCGGTCAAATGAATCACTTGCGCCATCTTGTGCCATGCAGACCAGGTCCTCTCGAGCATCTCATTCATCGCTTGCGCACCGGTCCCCCCTCCAAACATAAAGACAACGGGCTTCCGTTCATGCAAATGAAAAAATTTGATCGCCTCAGCTCGCGATGGTAAATCGCTCAACGAAAAGCGGCTTGGCGTTGCGATTGGTTCATCTAAAACGTTTGGACCAAACGGTCTTTGCTCATATTCAAAAGACGTAGTCACGCTGACGCACTTTTTTGCAATCAAACGATTAGAAAGCAGAGGGAGCAGATCGAGTTGATGCGTAAAACAGGGAATAGCTGTTTGTCGAGCTGCACGCATCACCGGAACAGACGTGTATCCACCCATGCCAACGATCGCATCCGGCTTTTGCTCCTCGATCAACGTTGTGGCCATTGATCGAACGCGAAACCAGCGAAATGGAAGGGTAAACCAAGCCAATGAGACATATCTTGGAAACTTAAAAACCGGCAAAGAAAAAAACGGGATCCCTTCTGCTTCTACCAAACTTTTTTCTGGACCAGACGGAGTTCCAATCCAAAAACATTTGGTCTGTGGAGCCAAGCGCTTGATCGATCGAGCCACGGCTAAAAGTGGGGTCACCGGCCCAAGCGTTCCTCCACCGACAAATGCAATCTTCATATAGTTTTCTTATAGCGCGATTCTATTTTTCTTCCTATACCTGCGACAAGCCCCATGGCGGCAAGCAGCACGGTCATCGCGGACCCACCATGAGAAATAAATGGCAACGTGACTCCCGTCATCGGCATGAGCCCTGTCATGGAACCAATATTCATGAGCACTTGTATCGCCACCATACATCCAACACCCGCTGCCAAAAATGACCCAAAGCGATCGGGTGACTCCTTGCTAATCTTAAAACATCTCCAAATGAGAAACGCGAATACCGCCAATAAAATCAACATCATCATAAATCCCATCTCTTCGGCAATAACAGCAGAGATTGAATCAGATTCTACCTCTGGAAGATACAAAAACTTTTGCCGTGAGTGTCCGTACCCCAATCCCCAAAAACCTCCAGACCCAATCGCTAAAATTGCCTGATTAATATGATATCCAATCCCCTTTGGATCAAGCTCTGGATGAAGAAACGTCATGAAGCGTGCCGCACGATACGGTGACCATTTAATCATAAGCGCAACAAATCCAGCGCCTAATACACCCAATCCAAGAAACCAATGCGTGGGTGCGCCGGAAAGGTAATAGAGCAATAAAGACATGCCCACGATGACAACCATGGAACCCGTATCCGGTTGGAGAATGAGTAAGAGCATAACCGCTCCCAATGAACACAAAAATGGTACAAGAGATTGTCGCTGTTCTAACCAAGCCGCCAGATAGAGCAAAAAGGTTAATTTGACCAACTCCGACGGCTGAAAACTTAACGCCCCAATCCTCAACCAGCTTCGAGCTCCATTAATCTCTAAGCCGATACCAGGAAGGTACACGAGAACCAACAGAACAAGACTTGCAATGAGCGCAAAAAAAGCAAATGAGCGCCATGCGCGATAGTTGATCATCGAAAAAAAGAAAAACAGAACAAGACCCGGAAAAATACCAGAAAAAATTTGACGTTTCACATAATACAAACTATCTCCCGCGCGCTGAACGCCAATCGGTCCCGTGGCAGACATGAGCACCACCAACCCAAACACAACCAAGAGAGCCGAGAGACCGACGATCACGGGATCGAGAGACTTACATCGATCGATCAAAGCCATGTTATTAGATGCGATCAATCAATGCCAACACCACTCCAATACCCGCTACGACAAACGAAATCATCCAAAAACGCATGACGATACGCGGTTCACTCCAGCCAATCGCTTCCAAATGATGATGGAGTGGCGAGCTTTGAAAAATTTTTTTACCGCCACGCAATTTTTTGCTGGTCACTTGAATGAGCACGGATAAACTCTCGACCACAAAGGGTAACCCAATAATCAAGAGTAACATGGGTTGATTTGTCATGAGCGCAACCACTCCTAACGCCGTGCCAAGCGACATCGCTCCCGTATCTCCCATAAATACATTTGCCGGATTGATATTGAACCAAAGAAATCCGAGCAATCCACCAATAATCGCGGCGCACAAGGTCGCCAGATCCGTGCGCCCCTGTGACCAAGCAATGATGGCATATGCACCGAATCCGGCTAGCAGCGTTCCTCCAGCCAAACCATCGAGACCGTCTGTCTCGTTTACCGAAAAAGAAGTCGCGATGATGATGAACATGAAGAATAAGATATACCAGGCGCCAATATTAAATGTTCCCAAAAACGGGATATGAACCTGATCCCAGGCGAGTTTTGTATAAAACCACCATGCCCCAATAATCGCGATAAGAAAATAGGAGATGAGCCGATGACGTTTTCGCAATCCTCCCCCTCGTGGACCAGATCGCCGAACATTCAAATAATCATCGACTAATCCGATCAAGGCGGCGGCCGTCATGAGCGCAAGCGGTAACCAGGTTTGTCCACGCGATAAAAAAGAAACACGACACCACAAGCTTCCCTCACCCATCACGGTACAAATCCCTGAGAGAAGAAAAGCCGTCGCAAGCACCGTGACCCAAATAATCATCCCTCCCATGGTTGGCGTTCCTTCTTTTGCTTTATGCAAACCCGCCATGATGGGAGCGCTCGCTGCGTCGCGAATGGACTTTCCCATTTTAAAATGGCGGAGCATCCGGATGAGCCCCGGCATAGAAGTCACAGAAATCAAAAACACAAACGCCATAATGGCGAGCGGACGAGCCACCAGAGAAATGTCAGTCATAGATTACGCATTCATGCGTGCAAGATAAAAAAACACACCCATGCACGGAAAGGTGCAGATCCCAGCCAAGGTGATGAGACTGAAGGAGAAGTGGGGATCTTCTTGATACCAACCAAACGCAAAAATAAAATCAACCAAACTGAGAACGAGCCAAGCTCCCGGCAGCAAAAAAACCCACCCCCAGGGATGAACCTTGTCGATGCCGAGATAAATATTATAATGGAGCACAAGCGTTCCGCCTTGCTCTCGTTGGGGAATGATGTTCCACAAAAAAAGCAGAGAACTGATCCCTATCATAGCGATTGTCGCGATGGTCGTCCATCGTATAAACGGTCTTGCCCAAGCACGCTTGGCTGAAAATAACCAGGCTTTCCAGGTCATGCGATGATTATACCACTTGAACCACTTCTTTGACCTCTGGGATCATCTCTTTGAGTGTATCTTCAATACCTGCCTTGAGGGTGACATCCGACATGGGGCAGCCAACACAGCTTCCCTGAAGTCTCACTTGCACGATGCCTGTCTCCCCATCCACATCCACAAGTTCGACGTTCCCTCCATGCATGGCAATACCCTGTCGCAAAACGTTTAACACATTTTCAATATCTATTTTGAGTTCTTCTTTGGTTTTCATACAGATTCGTTTCATTAGCAATACCAAACCTGATCAGACTTGACAAGAACCCCTGTGGATTCTATCATGAGCCCGATAAATAAAGCTTAAAAGCTATCGTATGGCTCATAAAAAAGCTGGTGGTTCTACCTCATACGGCCGTGATTCACAGGGCCAGCGTTTAGGTGTCAAAAAATTTGCTGGTGAGTTTGCCAAGGTTGGTGATATTTTGGTTCGCCAACGCGGAACAAAAATCCGTGCAGGAATCAACGTCAAACGTGGATCTGATGATACGCTTTTCTCCGTGGCACAAGGAATCGTCAAATTTACGAGCCGTCGCGTCAAGCGATTTACCGGAGCATTTAAACTTGCAAAATTTGCCAACGTGGTTCCAGCAGATAAAAAATAAAATAACGGGTGACGCGACGAACGTTTTCTCACAATAATTTTTTTATTTTTTTACTTCTTACTCGCCGCTTTCAAAAATCCCAAAAACAGTGGATGCGGCTTAAATGGTCGGGAGAGAAACTCTGGATGAAATTGTGACGCCATAAAAAAGGGGTGATTTTTTAATTCAATGATTTCGACGAGTTTTCCATCCGGGGAAAGTCCGGTGGCGAGGAGCCCCGCCTTTGCCAACGGTTCTCGATACTCCGGATTGCACTCATAGCGATGGCGGTGGCGCTCCATAATATTATTTGTTCCATACAATTTCTTTGCCTTGGACCCATCTCGTAGCACACAAGGATAGGCGCCTAAACGCATCGACCCGCCATAATCCTTGTCTTTCATTTTTTCTTCCTGCTCATTCATCAAATGGATAATAGGGTCTGGTGTTTTTGGATCAATTTCTGTTGTATGCGCGTGTTTCCGTTTCAACACATGACGAGCGAACTCGATGGTCGCTAACTGTAAACCATAGCACAATCCAAGATACGGGATCTTTTTCTCACGTGCATAACGAATCGCTCCGAGTTTTCCTTCAATCCCGCGAGTGCCAAACCCACCAGGAACCAAAATCCCATCCAACCCTTTTAATGAACGCGCAATATTTTTAGGATTCTGTTCAAACTCTTCCGCATTTAACCAAACCATTTCAGGTGTACGATGGATACTCCAGGCCGCATGCTTCACGGCCTCTAAAACAGAAAGATACGCATCTGTTAATACAAAATCTCCGGTGGAAACATATTTCCCGACGATTCCAATACGCACCGGTTTCACCGATGATTCAATGTTTCTTCGTAAACGCTCCCAGGGTGTCAGGCGCGTTTCATGGCGTGGAAGTTTTAATTTTTTGATGATCCGCTCACACAACCCTTCTTTATAAAGTTCCAGTGGAACGGAATAAATCGACGAGACATTGGGTGCGCTGATAATATCTTCTGCCTGAAGATTACACAGCGTCGCGAGTTTTTGTTTACGTGGGGCATCAATTTTTTGTTGGGCGCGACAAATCACAAAATCTGCTTGCAAGCCCACGCTGTTCACAGCATGCATCGCGTGTTGTGTTGGTTTTGTTTTCATTTCTCCCACGCTCCCTGGAACGGGTAAATAGCTCACCAGGCCCACCAAAACATCTCCCGGGGCCTCAAGCTTCATCACACGCGCCGCTTCCAGATATAAAATATTTTCATAATCACCCACCGTTCCACCAACTTCGATCAGCGTCACATCAGCGTCATGATGAGCCGCCGCCGCTTTAATTCGCTCCATGACTTCTTTCGCGATGTGGTGAACGACTTGAACCGTCTTCCCCCCATATCCCAAGGAGCGTTCCCGCTGAATCACGGACAAAAATACGCGCCCGGTTGTCATGTAATCAACCTCCAACAAATCCTCATCCAAAAATCGTTCGTAGTTACCCAAATCCTGGTCTGCTTCTAATCCGTCGTGTGTCACAAAGACCTCACCGTGCTCCACGGGATTCAACGTCCCTGCATCAACATTAATATACGGATCAATCTTGACCGCCGTCACCCGCAATCCACGAGCTTTTAATACCGCGCCAATTGATGCTGTCGCTACCCCTTTCCCCACCCCCGACATCACACCCCCCACAATAAAAATATACGTACGCCTCCGTTTCATAATCGAAAATGATCATATCATAGTATTGATCAATCTGTAATGTCACCCCTCATACATTACTCATTACACATTACTCATTACTTTTCATTCATGACTCACTATTTTCCATATCGCCTCTGCCGTTCTGAAAATGCCGTCAAGGCTTCGTCTAAATCTTGCTCAGAAAATGCTGGCCAATGACTCTGGCACCAAAATAACTCGCTATAGGTCGATTGCCACATGAGGAAATTACTTAAGCGCTGCTCGCCACTCGTTCGAATCACAAGATCTGGATCAGACATGTCTGGCCAATAGAGGTGTTGTCGAATGGTCTCCTCGCTCACTTCATCGCGTGAGACTCCTTGTCGCAGGATCGAACGAACCGCATCCACTATTTCTGGTCGTCCGCCATAGTTTAGACA
>VGLT01000050.1 GCA_016866635.1 Candidatus Uhrbacteria bacterium | reverse complement strand
TTTTCCTTCTTGATCCAGGTGTGATACAATTCCTGTATCTTTAAACATTTATTGTTATTATTTTATGCCAAGAGGAGTTGAAGGACCAAAATCAAGAGTCGATCAGGCTCCGCACATGATGAGAAAGAACGCCGAGGGCCAACAACCAAGAGTCGATCAGGCTCCGGAGAAAATGAGAAAGAAGGACATGTCTGTGGAACAGGTGGCTGCTGCCCGAGCAGAAAAGGCTAAATCCTTTTTTGGTGGTTTGTTTGGTGGAGTCAGTAAGGTGTTGGGCAAGGGGTTAGATATGGTCAAGCAAGTGGCGTTTGCCCCGGACGTGGTCGCAGCGAAGGGAGTCGAAGCGGTTGGTCGTGGCGCAACGATTGCTGCGGAGGCGACTGCAGATTATGCAAAAAAAGATTGGCAAAGAACGGTGGAGGATGCGCAAGCGGTTGCACGCGGAGCGAAAGCGGTTGGAAAGGCTGGTCTTATGGCTGGTGCCGCTGCCGGATTGGCTGTTGGGGCTGCTGGATATGTAGCTGGTAAAGCAGGTTATGAGGCTGGAAAATACGTCGCTCAGAAGGGGAAGGAGGTAGGAGTTGCGACGGGACGCGTTGCAAAGAGCGGAGCGGAATCGGTCGCTGCAGGAGCTCTGAAAGGAGCGATGGCTGTGGAGAGTGGAGCCTACGCGGCTGGTCGGGGAGTGAAAAAGGGTGCAGAAGCCGTTGGAGCGGGGGTGCTCATGGGTGCGATGGCAGGAGTAGAGGCAGGACGGTATGTTGCTGATAAGGCGGTGGCAGCCAAGGAGAAGGTCGTAGCCAAGGTGGAGGAGGGAATGGAAAACTTGGAATGGCGGGCACGGACCGCGTACGCAAAAGCAAAGAATCGAGTGAGCGAGGCTTGGTCTGGATTCCGACGGTTTACGAACGAAGCAAAATTAGGCGTTCAATCATCCTTGTCAGGTGTCAACAGGGAGGTCTTGCGAGGGTTGCAAGAGATGAGCTCCGCTGATATCCGGGCCGTGATGGCAGTTGCGGCCGAAATTGCTAAATTAAAAGAGCAAAAAATAGCGCAAATGGCTGCTTAGTCATATACATTCTATGTCCAATATGTCCAACAAAGAACTGATAAAAAAAATTGAAGGTCTCAATCTTACGGCCGCGAAGAAAAAAGAGTTGGTGCAGTTTATCAATGCACGGCCAGAGTTGTCCGTTGAGGATCTCGAGTGGATTGAAGAACAGCTTCAAGGGGTGATTGATGATGCTTTTGATAAGGCTGGGGTGGTATTGAATGAGGATAATCCAGCCTATCAGAAGGCTTATACAAAAATGGAAAAGGAGATTGACGCCGCAGAACGAGCGTTTGCCAAGGAGATGAAAGATATTGATGCTCAAGCAAACGCTCTCCAAAAAAATGCCGTGGGAAAGTTGGATGACATGAATGCGCAAGCCATTCGTGATGCGCTGAAATCATAACACGCGCAGCCCGTCATTCGTGAACAAAACATCCATCTGTACGATGGATGTTTTGTGGTGGGTTCGGCGGGGATCGGGACGCTCTCAGAAGTTGCGGCTTTAAAAAAGCCGGTGATTCTTATCCCACTTCCTTCGGCGCATCAAGAAGCGAATGCACGAGCGTTTGAAGAACAGGGAGCGGCTCTTGTTATTCAGCAAGGACCCTCGATGGATCAGGAATTGGTTCAGACCGCCGAGACGTTGCTTGCGGATCGTTCCGCGCAAAAAATGCTTGGTGAGCAAGCGCACACTTTTTTCCTAACGGATGATGGAACTGAGTTGGCGAAAAGGATTTTGAAGACGATCCCTCTCCCAAAACGTAGATAGCTTTATCTCTTGCAAAGAGGCCTTTTTTGAGTTAGGATAGCGCCACTTCTAAAACGAATACGGGACTGTAGCTCAGTTGGTAGAGCAGTGGCCTTTTAAGCCAACGGTCGCGGGTTCGATCCCCGCCGGTCCCACCACATAAAACAATCCGCCAAAAGCGGATTGTTTTATGATGCTGTTCATCGCGTATAGCGCCGTGGTCGCTCCGTAGAGGAACGTGGTCCCCACGGGGACTTTACGTCCACGCGATTTTACGGCGTGAGGTCGCCATGAATAAAGTGTCTTTTTGTGCTAAACTAGTCTGTGTCATGCGCATTTATTTTTTAGGCACCAAGGGCTTTCCTGCAAACGCGATTGTTGGAGGGGGTGGAGTGGAGCGCCATGTGGAAGAACTTGCAACCAGACTTGCCGGTCGTGGGCATTCGGTTTATGTCTATGTGCGTGCACATTCTGCTGATAAA
The DNA here is from genome assembly GCA_016866635.1 of Candidatus Uhrbacteria bacterium. Lineage (GTDB taxonomy): Bacteria > Patescibacteriota > Patescibacteriia > 2-12-FULL-60-25 > 2-12-FULL-60-25 > VGLT01. Next base: position 3,896 of record VGLT01000050.1, on the reverse strand, counting down.
AAATTAAAAACGTATCGCGGAGTGCATATTATTCGTATCCCATCCTGGCGCTCAAAAAATTTCGATACGATTACCCACACACTCTTGTCGACGCTTCACGTGCTGTTTCGTCGCGCGGACGTTATTCACTATCACGGGATCGGTCCCTCAACGTGTTCCTTGATTCCGCGTTTGTTTAAATGGCGTACAAAAGTCCTCGCGACATTTCATAGCCGTGATCGCATGGATCCAAAGTGGTCCTGGTTTGCTCGAGCGTATCTTTTGTTTGCGGAATGGGCCTGTTTGCATTTTCCGCATCAGACCATTGTTGTCTCTCACATTCTTCAAATTTTTTGCCGTGAGATGTATGGGAAAGAAACAAGATACATTCCTAATGGTGCAGACATCTCACATGAGCTCAATACGGATCAATTACAAAAGTTTGGATTAGAGCCGGGGAAGTATTTGCTTGGACTTGGTCGTCTTGTTCCCAATAAAGCCTATGATGTATTGATGGAAGCGTATAAAAAAGTAGAGAGCAACATGCCACTCATTATTGCTGGTGACGCAGAATATGCCGATGCGTATGTGATGAAGCTGGAGAAGATGGCCGCTCAAGATCCACGGGTGCGACTTGTTGGGTATCAAATTGGAAAGACAAAAGAACAACTGTTAGCTCATTGCTACGCTTTTGTACAACCCTCGCGTTCAGAAGGTTTATCGACAGTGACGCTTGAGGCTATGGCGCATGGCAAGACCGTGGTTCTTACGGATATCAAGGAAAATTTGGAATTGATTGATCATAGTGCCATTGCATTTCCCGTCGACAATGTACGCATGCTTGCTCAGACGCTAAAATGGATTTTAGAAGATCCAATGATGGTGCGAGTACGAGGAGAGCGAGCGCAAGAGGTGGTTCGCAAATGGTATTCGTGGCAATCGGTGGTTGATCGGATTGAGAAAGTTTACTTTAGTAACTCGTAACTCGTTCTATGATACAAAAGGTATTTGCGAATAAAATAATAAAACACAGCCAATCGTTGGATCAGGCGCGACGGACATTGCAGGCGTTGTCAGCAGAGATTCTTTCCGGAAGTAAACGAGCGATTTTTGCGTTTCATCGGGGAGATGCTGCTCAGGCAAAACAGGAATTAGCTTCTGCACGAGAGAAGTTGAAAGAAGGTTGGAAGTTAGTGAAGAGTGAATCGCGTATTGCGCAAGAAGGAATGTGGCGAGCGGCACAAGAAGAATTTGCCGAAGCAGATTTGTTTGACCAATTTTTATCTCAGGGGATGGTGGGAAAGGTCAACGGAGTTGCAGAAGACCCAGATATTTTTTTGGGAGCGGTTTCTGATTTAACCGGTGAGTTGGTTCGACGAGCCGTCTTACTGGCCACGGAAGGAAAAGAAAAAGAGGTGGAAAAAATCTTTCAGGGAGTGACAGAAGTCGTTGAATTTTTGTTGCGCATGGATTTAACCGGAACCTTACGCACCAAGGTTGATCAAGCCAAGCAAAATCTGCGCAAATTAGAAGAAATTCGTTATGATTCGGGGAGCACAACACATTGCGGCCATTGTTCCTGCGTATAACGAGGAACAAACGATCGGTACGGTGGTGCACGAGTTGGTGCACTCGGGTTTTTTTTCTGAGGTGATTGTCGTGGATGATGGTTCCAAGGATCGAACAGCGGACAGAGCAAAAGAGAAAGGGGCAACGGTGTATGTTCAAAAAAAGAATTCTGGTAAGGGCGGTGCGATGCAATACGGAGTACAGAAAACCAACGCACCGATCCTCTTTTTTTGCGACGCAGATCTCCTTGGCTTACGAGCAGAACACATCCGAACCTTGATCACTCCTGTTCAATCCGGTCATGCCAGTATGTGTGTGGGACTGCGCGACCGTGGATTGATTGGTACATGGTTGATGCGCATGCTGCCGTTGATTGGGGGAGAGCGCGCCCTGCTCCGAGAAGTATTCGAGACCATTCCCGCCAAACATCTTGTGGGATATCGGGCCGAGCTCATGATGAATGCGCGTTGTCGTGCATTGGGGGGAGTGATTGAAAAACGTGTTTTGAGAGGTTTGCATATCCGACGAAAAATAGATAAGGTTGGCCTTTGGAAAGGATCTTATGGATATCTCAAAATGTTCGCACAGCTTGTGCATGCGATGATGACGATATGGAGGTCATGATTCTTGGTTTGGGGCAGTATCCTCAGGGGAGTGGTGTGGTCGCCGCGCTTTATTTTGCGCGTCGCGGGGATCGGGTTTTGGTGGTGGATTATTATTACACACCAACGTTAGATGCGAATGTAAAACAATTAAAAAAATTCAAAAACGTTTCGTTTCTTTTTAACACACATGCCGTGAAAGAAGTGGGTCGTATGGATATGGTCGTGCGACACCCGCGTGCACGAGCAAATGAACCAGAACTCGTGGAAGCACGTCGATTAGGAATTCCCATCGCATCTGATCAATCTATTTTTTTAAACGCATGTCCTGCTCGCGTGATTGGTATTACGGGAACGCGTGGGAAGAGTACGACCACAACGTTGATCTATGAACTGTTGAAGGCGAACCATGGAACACGGGCCCACATCGGAGGAAATATTTTAATATCGCCGCTCACGTTTGTTTCTCACATACGAAAGAACGATGTGGTCGTGTTAGAGATGAGTAGTTTCCAATTAGAGGGATTGGGAGAGGCAGGCGTGTCACCCGCGGTCGCGGTTTGGACCAATCTCATGCGCGATCATTTAAACGCCTACCCGACGATGGCTGAGTATGCAGAAGCAAAAGCACAGATTTTTCGTCATCAAACACCACACGATACGGTTTTTTTACCAGGCGATCGATTTTTTGATTCCTATGCGCAAGAAGCTCCCGGTGCGGTCGTTCGTTTTGGAAAAAAGGGAAGTCAGGAAGAGGCGATTGTCAAAAGTGTAAAAATGAAATTATTGGGTCAACATAACCAAATGAATGCGATGACGGCGGTGGCCGTGGCACTGCACATGGGAGTTCCGATCAAAACCATCAAAAAAGTTCTCACATCGTTTAAGGGATTACCAAATCGTCTCGAACTCATCGCGACAAAAAAAGGAGTGAACTATATGAATGATACGACCGCCACGACTCCAGATGCTACCATCGCCGCCATTCAATCATTACCCACCACTCCTTGTACCCTCCACTTAATCTTCGGCGGCGCCGACAAAGAGCTCGAATTTGATCAAGTTGCCGGCGTTCTTAAAAAATCTCACGTCAACATAGCCCTTTTGCCAGGAACCGCGCACGACAAGATCACGAAAGCCTTTCATGCACACAGGGTCGCCTACACAGATGTTCCAGATCTTCGTGAGGCTCTCAAGATGTTAAAAGCACGAGCGGTGAAAGGGGATACGATTCTTTTATCGCCCGGTTGCGCCAGTTTTGGACTATTTAAAAACGAGTTTGACCGTGGCGAGCAGTTTAAAAAGTTGGTCGAGAGTTATGCATAACCCCCATCTCTCGCATGAAAAAAACTTGACGGAAATATTTGGTATTCCGATCGAAGGCTTGTCTGCGGATGTCCTCATGGAGCACATGCGAGAGAGGCGAAAGCCTTTTTGGGTTGTCACCGTCAATCCTGAAATTTTATTAAGTTGTCGATCGCGTTCGGCCTATGCGCATGCGGTTCGACAAGCAAATACGCGAACCGTAGATGGATTTGGCGTATGGTTGTTGCTGCGCATGTTTGGAAAAAAAACACATCGCGTCACCGGTGCTGATTTTGCAGAGCGAGTTGTTGCGTGGGCGGCGGAACAGCGATGGAAGGTCGGTTTTTTTGGAGGTGGTCGATGGCACTCAACGCAAGCCGCCGCTGATAGCATGAAGAAAAAATATCCCGCCGTGCAGATCGTATGTGAAGAGGGTGGAAT
>VGLT01000049.1 GCA_016866635.1 Candidatus Uhrbacteria bacterium | reverse complement strand
GAAATATGTTTTTCGTTCATGGAACATTCGGCAAAGCGATCGACGTTCATGTTGAGCTGACCAGCTAACAATTTGAGTGAGGTAGGACTATAATCATCGATCTGAAATAGTGCATCATGCATTTGCCAAAATTTGCCCTGATCCTTGGCACAGCGGCCAGCAATTGCCGCGACTAGGCCTTCTGGACCATCTTTGACAACAGGAAAATCACGCCATACCACACGGAACGGCACTTTGGTTTTGGCTAAACTTTTTTGTAACTCGGCCTCGGTTAAACGACAGTAAAGACAACTAAAATCAGCAAAGGTGACAATCGTAACCGCCTTTGTACTTGCATCCCCGCGTGTAGGGTCCGTTGGTCTGATGGCGGGAAGCGTTGGATCAGGGAGTTCTACAACTTCCGATACGGTATTGGTTCCAGCTAAAAACGACGATCGAGTCCGGGCAATCTCCTGCCAAAAGAAACCGATGGTGACCAATAAAAAAACACCCAGAAAGAATGTGAGAAAAATCGTTTGCTGTCGACTCATATCACTATAAGGCGTACTTCATCAATTTCCCAGTATTACGATCCGTATACATCACAGACTTACCATCTGGAGCAACAATCAGTTTGTCAATGGTTGGTGCGCCATCAGGGATTCCGAGATTTATTTTTTGTCCCGCCTTTAAATCGATCTTATAAATACTGTCTGAAACATCGTTTGCCACCTCTCTTTGCAGGCCAGCACCCTCTTCTAGGCCAACCGGAACCGCGCAGAAGAGCGTATCCGGATCCTGCCACACGCATTTATCCGCCCATGTTTGAATGCTTAAGTTACGGCGATTCGCGTTAATATTGTCACCCGATGCACCGCTGATCCAGAGCTCGGGGCGGTATCCATTGGAGGCATTATAGACGCTGTAGAGAAGATTTTCGCCATTTGGCGACCAGTTAGGAACTAGCCCCCGGCCCTCCACAATAAGTGATTTAAAATTTTCTCCATTTTTTCCGAGCAAGACAACAGACTGCCGATCAAACCCGATCGGATCCCCGGTAAACGAGTAGGCGATAATTTGATTATTTGGCGACCAGCTCACATGAACTTTGTCTTGATTTTCACCAAGCTCCTCAACGGCCCTTGCATCCGTTCCATCCGGATTCGAGACGATTAAAAATCGGTTTGACTCGTTATTCCCAACGCTTTTGGCGGCAATGGCATCATCCTGTGGAGAAAAATCAAAGTCATCCCAATGCTTAGGCAATGTCACTTGCTTATCTGTGGTGAAGTCGTAGAGGGTTTTGGTGCCGTCGGGATAGCTTAAGATCGCCTTGTCAGATTGTTTACCCCAATCAACATCTTGCACATCGTAAAAGGTTTGATTTGATAAGGGGATGGTGTTTCCCTGCGCATCTACTCGATAAAACTTTCCATCGAGCGGATCATAGAGTCGTGCATTTCCGTTTGGGGCAAGAGACAATGCCCGTGTGGTTTTGTCGTATAAAACCTGCGTACGCGATTCTGGAATCAGCTCGCTCGGAATTTGGCCGGGTGCAAGTTGACTGCCTGGGAGTCCGCCTGGTCCAGTTGGTGTGGTGCTTGTTGCGCGTTGTCCTGGAGCCGCTTTTGGCAATCCTTGTCCGGCAATTGGCGCGCCAGCTTCCGGCGGTTTTGGGGCCGTGCTTTTAAAGAAAAAAAGGTAGAGGAGATAGCCCGCACCAAATACGATGATCAAGAAAATGATGATCATCAAAATACGCTTTACACGTTCGTTCATATTTATTTCATTTTACCATAAATGCCTTAAGCTCGGCAGATTTCTATCCAATGACTGCTTTTATCACACTCAGAGCCGGTGCCATGATGATAGCGAGGAATAGAATAGGAACCATGAGTACAATAAATACAAACATGTCTAGGGAGATGGTTATTGTAACGCCGACAGCGCCAGAAGGAGGAAAAAACTCTCTTATTTCTTCTGGAAGTTTTCGGTGGATAAAAGGCATGCGCATATTACGAATAGTCAACATGGAAATAAAGGGAAGGATTAACCAAAAGGTGCTGCTTTGTTCCAGGTCGAGCATATGCATAGCCAGGCGACTAAGCTTTGTTTTTTTGGGTGGCTCAGATTGTCGTGAGGGCTCGACATCTGAAGACTGATCACTTTCCGTTGATTCGTTTTCTGATTCTTCATCGAGTTCCTGTTGATCAGATAGCTGTGCCTGCCTGAATATTCCCGCCTGATCAAGTTCCTCTTGATAGTCATGCGCGACCTGGATAGAAGACGTATCTTCCTCACGTGTTTGATCCTCCGGCTCAGCTGGAAGCAACAAGTTTCGCGTCTCTCCCATCTGTTGCTGACTTTTTTTAAACTTGCGCTGTTCATCGCTTTCCGTTTTTGATGCGTAGGATCCCACGAGATCCGGGGCCGCGGACGCGATCGGTGGGGCGCCTGCACGGCGTGTCTTGTCACCACCTTCACCAACCGCGGCTTGTCTATCATCGCGTAAACCAGTCTGCCCTTGCGCAACACGCGCCGATTGCTGAGCCCCTCCAAGTGCAGCCATGACAAGCACCGGGCGGACGAGTTTAGACATGAACGAAGGTTTAGGCACACGCGCCATTCCTCGACCAATTTGTGGAGGAAGACGAATTCCCATGGAAACCTTTTTCGCTTCTGGAGGAGGCTGAATCATCGTAACGAATTCCTCCTCATCCATTGCCGGCTGAGTTTTTGCCCATGTTTGGAGTACTTCGGGAGTCGGATTTGCTAAAACGTGTTCCAACTGTTCTGATTGCCGCCGATGATCCATCCTTGCCAACTGGAGATCTTGTTGCTCGCGATCTAATCCGCGCCTCTGATTCAAAAGTTGTGCGTGGAGTTGAACAACGGGTTTTGCGGATTGCCCAAACGACTGACTACGAGCATTTTGGCTTATAGCCTGTGTAAGAGCCTGTCGTCGTTGTTCAAGTGATTTCGCTCGTTGATCAAGGTCTTTTTTTCTTTCCTTCAGCTGTTGCCGTTTGTTTTCTGCCTGACGAATCGTTTTTTGAGAAGAGAAACCTTGGGAACTCTGTGAGCCGCGCGTTCCGGTTGTTGCTTGAACAGGAGAAGCTCTTAAGGGCTGACCAATCGTTTGTCCGGGTGTTATGGTCGAAGCCTGATTAATGGCCTGCGTGTCGAAAGCTGGAGCATTCGCCGTTGTGCGAGGTGTATCCTGTTGAGGTGTATCTTGTTTTAGATCAGGCCTTCCACGATTTGGTTGCGCATTTTTTGTGGCCTCACGTCTTTCCCTTAGCTCTTGCCTTGCTTGACGGGGAGTATCATTCGACGAGATCTGTGGAGAGGCGGTTTGTGTTTCCTGTGGTGTGATAACCGGTTCTGTTTTCGGTACGTTCGTTGCAGGCGTTGTTGATGATTGGGATGATTGGACAGAGGGTTCCGAGCGATCCTTTTTTTGTTTTTTTGTTTCTTGCTTCTCTGTTGGTTTTACACGTTCAAGAAACCCCGCTCCGGACATAGTATTGCGCACGCCTCGAGCCACATCCTCATCAATCCATTGATTGATCTCCTGCCCGTTCAACATTCCACTCACCAAGTATTTTCTACTTCGACCATCAAAGCCCTTTACGACAACCTGGCCAAACGCATCAGAAAACGTAATTTGCTGCTCATACGCCAGCGCCTGCTTCCTGCCAGCGGCGCGCAAGGCAGACCGATTTCCAGGATCCACTTTAACCGCCTCCAACCCCGCCGCGTCTTTTGGGTTGCGCAAATCAAGCGTTCTTGTCGTCATCCCATCACCGGCCATTTGTCCTATGGTGACAATCCAGCCATCTTGATGCTGTACGGTCCATTCACCTCCAAGACCCGCATTTTTAAAATTCAACGCAACCCCAACTGGGGCTTTAGGAGGGACCTTGGGAGCAGAAGCATTTTCCCCCTGTGGCATGAAGATACTTTACTCCTTTTCTTCGCTTTCTGGAACCTCAACCGTCACCCATGCATCATGTTTTTTGCACCAAAATATTGTGCGTTCGTATGTTTTTCCATTTGGTGCGCGTTTTGTGTCACGCTTATGTGGATAGAGTTCACTCTGGCATGTGGGACAACGATAGGGGAGCATACGGGGAGGGCTTATTAGAAGATATATGTTAGTAGATAGCAAGACGGTCCTTGGCAATTTTCAATTTCCATTTTTTCTTTTTTGGATTATCCACAAGGGCACGGCTTAGCATAGGGGAGATCTCGCGTTCAACGACTCGACGTGCGGCCCGAGCACCCTCTTCTGGTTTGTGGTCATGATTAAGCAACCACTCGAGCACATCATCCCCAACGGTGTACGCCACATGCTGCATATCTTGTAGGCGCATAAAGATGGCATCCATTTCACGACAGAGAATTTTTCGCAAGGTGTCACGCTCCAAGGGTCGGAACATAACGACTCGATCTAATCGATTTAAGAGTTCTGGTCGAAAACGATCTGCGAGCTGTTCTTTCGTAAGGGTTTCATAGACATCCTGCGCCTTGGCATCATGTTCAAATCCCATGTGTCCGCGATGCAAGAAATCCGCCCCCACATTTGAGGTAAGAACAATGTAGCTATGACGTAAGGGGATGGATCGTCCCGTTGCTTCGGTAATTTTACCATCTTCTAATGCCTGCAAGAGCAAGTGTTGGACATCCCGATGCGCCTTCTCAAATTCATCAAATAAAAGGACGGCGTGCGGATGCTTGCGTATGGTGTCTGCTAAACGATTCCCTTCGCGATACCCAATGTAGCCTGCGGGCGAGCCAAGGAGTTTTGAAATGGAGTGGCCTTCAGAAAATTCTGACATATCGAGCTTGACCAAGGCTTCCTCGCGTCCAAAAATTTCTCGCGCCAGCGTACGTGCCATTTCCGTTTTTCCAACACCAGACGGTCCAACAAACAAAAAGCTGGCTTTTGGCCGACGCGGATCAGATAATCCAAGACGCGCATGACGAACAGCTTCTGCCACCGTTTTTACCGCGTCGTCTTGTCCAAAAATAATCTGTGATAGATTCTTTTCCAGATGGGCAAGGCGCTCATGTTCTCCCGCTAAAATCAGGGAGACGGGTACGTGAGACAAGCGGGCAACGACATGTGCAATATGATCAAACGTGACCAAAACACGCTCCGAAGCTCGAGCTTCCTTCACCTGTAACTCCAGTTGCTTTTTTTCTTTAAGGAGTCGTTCCTCATCCGCCATTGCTTGAGCTGCTTCCGGCAAAGATTTTTCCGTGACGGCTTGGTCCTTGATTTCTTGGGCCGCTAAAATAGCAATGTCAAGCGCGCGCAAACGCTCCATGGATTCTTGCGGTTTGCGTTTTGTGCTTACATAGGCGGCGGCTTCATCCAAAAGATCAATAGCTTTGTCCGGAAAAAATCGCTCTGTTAAATACCGCTCACCCAGACGCACCGCTCCTTCTAATGCGGCTAGATCAAATCGTACTCCGTGGTGTTCCTCATACCGTTTTTTAAGACCCTCCAGCATCTTTCTCGTGAGCTCGGCACTCGGTTCCTGAATGTCTACGACCTGATATCGACGTTCCAAAGCCGCATCAGGTTCGATATATTTTTTATATTCATTCCACGTGGTTGCGCCAATACAATGGATCTCACCACGAGCGAGCGCGGGCTTGAGGATGTTGGCGGCATCGAGAGAGCCCGAGGTCGAGCCCGCCCCAACGATCGTGTGAATTTCGTCAATAAATAAAATAATATTTTGGTCCGTTCTTGCCTCATCCACGAGCTGTTTGAGACGCGCTTCAAATTCCCCTCGATACATGGTTCCTGCGACCAGCAGAGCCAAGTCAACGGCAAGAATGCGTTTGCCCTGGAGGATATCCGGAACATCCATGGAGGCAAGACGTTGAGCGAGGCCTTCGACAATGGCAGTTTTTCCAACCCCAGGTTCTCCTAGCAGGATGGGATTATTTTTTACGCGTCGACACAGGATTTCAATAACCCGATCTGTTTCCGCTTCACGACCAATCACCGGGTCTAGTTGTGCGACCGTCTCAGGCGCTGTCATATCGCGCGCAAATACCTCTAGAGCTTTTGGACGTTTTTGTTGGACCGGTCGGCCGCGTGGATCCGTGGTTGGAGCAACGACCTCTTCCGTCTCATCTCCCTCTGTCTTCATGGTGAGATCTGGAAATTTGGATGTGGATTTAAGGACCGTCATGAGCTCTTGCTTTGCCAAATCCAGATTCATGCCCTCCTGTTCTAAAAACGCATGCACATCAGGCAACGGAGTTTCGAGAAGCGCAAACAACAGGTGTTCCGTCCCAACATATTTGTGTTCATATAGGTGCGCCGTTAAAACGCATTTTTCCAACAAGCGTTTGACCATGGGAGAGAGATCTGGGGCAATGGGCCCACCGGCAATATGTGGTTTTGCCTGTCCACGGAAGATCGCCTCTGCCTTTGGGTAGGTAATACGTGCTTTTGCAAGAATTTCTGCACCAATAGAACCTTGTTCTTGGAGAAGTCCCACGACAAGATCACCCGGTTCAACCAAATCACGGCCATGATGAATCGCAAAAGACAGACTTTTTTGTAAAGCCTCTTTCAGATGAGTGGTAAAACGCGCAATGAGATCAGGACCAATCATATAAAAACATAGTAGCACG
>VGLT01000048.1 GCA_016866635.1 Candidatus Uhrbacteria bacterium | reverse complement strand
ATTGAGGTTGATTTATATAACATATTCTGGCTTAATACAGGTGGCTCAATCAAATGAAAGGAGGGCCAGATGCGATCTGTCGGATCTGCGATTGTTGTTTTTGGGAGTGTCGATGTCTGGTCCATTCCTGATGATCCTGATAGGGGGGTTCAGGGAGAGATCCAACTGGAGGCGTTCGGAGGGGAGCGTCGTGTGCGCTACCAGTTCGTCTTCGACTGTCTTGGAGATCATCCGATCGAGCTGACCATCTCGAAAGATGGCGTCGAGTTCGGGCGAATGAGAAAGGAAGGTGCGTGCACGGATAGCCAGGAGAGAGGTGCCCAGCTGGCGTTTTTTGCGGAGGCGGTTCAGATCGCCACTCAGAGATACCTCGAGCAGATGAAACGAGTTGATGAAGGGTCCGCTGTCTCGAACTCCTTGTGCTGGTCCTTTGAATGTCAACCCAATCCCGATCGAATCGTTCTGCTTCTCGAGCTCTTCGATTGACCTTCCCTAAACCCGCTGTTCGCGCGGCTCGCGAGCGACCGGCCCGATCTTCCTCGGGCTGGTTTTTTTTATTTTATTCTTTCCAATACGTTATCAAGCTCTTGCGTTGTTGATATTCTGACAAGGTCTGATCGAATATCTTTCCATCCAGAAAATCCCTTAAAATACCACGGCAAATGTTTTCGCAATTTGATCAATCCATGTTCACCATAATGTTGCACTTGCAATTTCGCGTGTTCGCGAATCACGCGCATACGTTCTTCTATCGTTGGTTCAGGAATGTCTTGATGAGTCGTGAGCGCCCGCAAGATCCGATAAAAGTTCCAGGGATTTCCTAAACCGCCTCGGCCGATCAACACGCCATCAGCGCCGGATATTGCCAGCGCTTCTTTTGCTAATTCCGGTGTGGTGATATCGCCATTGACGAGGACCGGCGTATTTGGCACCTGGCGACGCGCCTCACCCACGCGTTCCCAATTTGCTTTTCCGCTGTAGCCTTGTTCTTTGGTGCGACCATGAATGGAGATGAGATCAGCCCCGGCATCTTCTACTACTTTTACGAATTCAAGACAGTCTGTGTCCTGACTCCAACCAAGACGAGTCTTTACGCTCACAGGAACTGTCACGGCCTTTTTCATTGCTTGAATGATTGCACGCGCACGTTGTGGTTCTTTAATTAAAAAGGCCCCGTTAAAATTGGAAACGATATTATAGACGGGACAACCCATGTTGATGTCGATGGCATCCGGATGAAAACGTTCTTCAATGATCCGAGCTGCTTCCGCCATCACCTGGGGATCTGATCCAAAGATTTGTTGGACGAGGGGACGTTCACGTTCATCAAATGACGCCATCTTCAGTGTCTTGGGGTTTAAACGAACGATCGCCTCGCTCGATACCATTTCGCGAAACATGAGTGGCGTTCCCAATTCCTTACAAATCAAACAAAATGGCAGATCGCTCATGTCCGCCATGGGGGCCAAGGCCACAATGGGTTTTGGGAGGGTTTTCCAGTTGAGCACGGGGTAGACGGTATAGGAAAAAGGTGGAAGAATCAAGAGATGAAGATCTTAAAGAATAGAGCAATTCGTCTTGCTTTTCTCACCTTACTGGGAATTTGTTTTGGTTGGCTTGCCGCCGATTTCCGCTACAGTGCCCAAAAAGGTGATCAAGGGAATATGCGTGCCGTGGCAGATCTTTTTGTTCCTCCTGTGGTTTACGACGCTCTCTGGAATTTGGATTTACATTTACGTGAGCGATTTCCTGTGCTCCATCCGGAAAATTATTGCTGCATGATTCGCGATGATCAAGGAAACATGATCGCATGGACCAGAGAAGCTAAAGAAGTCCAACGCGTCCAAGTCGCCACCTTGATTACATTATATTATGGATTGTTATTTGTGTTGGTGGGAGAGATGATGTATGTGTTGGAATTAAAGAAAACGGCAAGGTGAGGTGATATGCATTTTCGTCTCCATTCCCCCTACGCTCCATCCGGTGATCAGCCGGAAGCGATTGCATTACTCACAAAGGGCGTTCAGCGAGGAGATCGTTTTCAGACCCTCCTCGGTGCAACCGGGACGGGAAAGACCTTCACGATTGCGAATGTGGTCGACAAGATTCAGAAACCCACACTCGTCATCGCACATAATAAAACGCTTGCGGCACAGTTGTGCAACGAGTTCCGGCAATTTTTTCCGGAGAATGCCGTTGAATATTTTGTTTCTTATTACGATTACTATCAACCGGAGGCATATATCGCGCGATCAGATACGTACATCGAAAAAGAGGCGCAGATCAATGAGGAGATTGATCGTTTGAGACATTCCGCAACGCAGGCGATTTTGACGCGGAAAGATGTGCTCATCGTTGCGACGGTGTCGTGTATCTATGGTTTAGGGGCGCCAGCAGCGTATGAAGAAACGGTATTGCATGTGAAACGTGGTGATGACATGGAGCGTACGGGTATTCTGCAACGCTTGATCGACATGCAGTTTACACGGACAAATAGCGATGTGACGCGTGGAACGTTTCGTGCACGTGGAGAAGTGTTGGAAATTATGCCAGCGAATGAGGAGGTGGTGTATCGGATCGAGGCGCCAGGCGGAACCGTCGAGCATATCGAACAAACAGATCCGGTCACGCGAACAGTAAAACGCGCACAAGAAGATATCTGGGTGTTTCCAGCAAAACATTTTATTACTCTTGGTCCTGAGCGCGTGCGAGCGATGAAAGAGATTCGACAAGAACTGAAAGACCAACTCGAGAAATTTGAGAAACAAGGAAAATTACTCGAAGCAGAGCGACTCGAACGTCGTACACAGTTTGATCTCGAAATGATCGAGAATCTTGGATATTGCAATGGAATTGAAAATTATTCTCGTCCACTCTCTGGTCGAAAACCTGGTGAGCCGCCAGACACATTGTTTGCATACTTTCCAAAAGATTTTCTGCTGGTGATAGATGAGTCGCACGTGACCGTTCCACAACTGGGAGGGATGTCCGAAGGGGATAAGTCTCGCAAAGAGACGCTGATCGAGTATGGGTTTCGTTTACCTTCCGCAGCGGACAACCGTCCACTCCGATTCAACGAATTGGAACAAAAGATGAAACAGGCGATTTTCGTCTCCGCAACGCCAGGCGCATATGAGATGAAACACTCAACGCAGATCGTCGAACAGATTATTCGTCCAACCGGTTTGGTCGATCCTGAAGTGATTGTGCAACCGATCACTCCAAAAAAAGAATACAAGGGCCAGGTCGACGATCTCCTCTCTCGCATTCCAGAGGTTCTTGAGCGTCATGAGCGTATTCTCATCACAACGCTGACAAAGAAGATGGCAGAAGATCTTACTGGATATTTGCAGGAAAAAGCATTCAAGGTCCGCTATCTTCATAGCGATATTCAAACCGTGGAACGCATGGAAATTTTGTCTGAGTTTCGTAAAGGAACGTACGATATTATCGTTGGGGTCAATTTGTTGCGTGAGGGGTTAGATCTTCCAGAGGTTTCCTTGGTGGCGATTATGGATGCGGATAAAGAAGGATTTCTACGATCAGAAACGTCGTTGATTCAAACTATCGGTCGTGCCGCGCGTAATGTTAAAGGACAGGTTCTTCTTTACGCCGACACCATGACAGGGTCGATGAAGCGTGCGATTGAAGAGACGAACCGTCGTCGACAAAAGCAAATTGATTACAACAAAAAACACGGGATCACTCCGAAGACGATTATCAAAGCGATGCAGGATCTGCGAGAGACGCTGGGGTTATCAACCACGACAAAAGACGTGAAAGAAATTCTCAAACTTGAGTTGAATGCTGAGACGCATGATCTCGAAACCGTGAAGAAGCAAAAGGAAAAGGAGATGAAGGAAGCGGCGTTGAATTTGGAATTTGAATTGGCGGCCATTTTGCGTGATGAGATCGCTGTGTTAACGGACGAGATGAAGAAGCGAGCAAAAGATGTGGCTGCCAAATCAGCAAAGCCAAAGTCGAAGCGCCCACCTCGACATGGGAGAACAAGATAGATAAGCTCTCACCATGGATGCCCCCGAGGAGATCAAGTCGCGGTTAGACATCGTCGATCTTATCCAAGAATATCTTCCGCTCAAACCTGCGGGGAGCGGGGCTTTTAAAGCTGTCTGCCCGTTTCATCAGGAAAAGACTCCGTCGTTTTACATCTCACGCACGCGTCAGACCTGGCACTGTTTTGGGTGTGATCAGGGCGGAGATCATTTTACGTTTGTCGAAAAAATGGAAGGGATGGATTTTCGTGAGGTGCTTGAGTTGCTTGCGCAAAAGACAGGAGTCATTCTTCCAGAATTTGATAAGGGTAAGTCGAGCGAGCGAAAACGTTTACAGGAAGTCTGTGCGTTCGCCGCAAAATTTTTTCAGACGACACTGAACACGTCTCCAACGGCTGAGATCGCTCGAGCCTATTTAAAAAAACGAGGAGTCGATGATCTCACCGCGGATCTATTCAAGCTTGGCTACGCACCAAACGAATGGTCAGCCTTGACCGATGCGCTCATCAAACAAGGAGTGAATGCGGATGAGTTGTTGCGAGCGGGTCTTGTGAGCCCGAAGCAGGGTGGGGGAGTGTATGATCGCTTTCGAGGACGGTTGATGTTTCCGATCGCCGACATTCACGGGAATATTGTTGGATTTACCGCACGTATTCTCGTCGACGACAAAAATGAAGCGAAATATATCAACACACCAGAAACTTCTATCTACAAAAAATCAAATGTGATTTATGGATTAGATAAAGCGAAGGGGGAAATTCGGCAAAAAGATTTGGCCGTCATCGTCGAGGGCAATATGGATGTCATTGCTTCGCATCAATTTGGAGTGAACCATGTCATTGCGACCAGCGGAACAGCTCTCACGTTTGAACAGCTTGCATTGCTCAAGCGATTCACGACCAGGCTTGCGATCGCCTTTGATCAAGATGCGGCCGGACACGCCGCGACTTTGCGAGGACTTGATCTTGCACGTCAGCAGGATTTTTCTATCAGGATCATCACGCTTCCACCCGAAGCAGGAAAAGATCCGGACGAAGCTGTTCGTAAAGATCTAACATTGTGGACCCAGGCGATCTCGTCATCTATCAGTATTATGGAATGGATCTATCGACAAGCCTTCCGTCGACCAGATGCCAATCAACCTGAACAGAAAAAATTGATTGCACGAGATGTTGTTGCGGAAATAAAACGAATTGCTGATCCGGTTGAACGGGATCATTGGTTGAAAAAATTAGCAGGAGATTTGGGGGTAGGGGAGGAGGCGGTGAGAGAATTATTGTCGGGATACAAGAACCAAGATCCAAGAACCAAGATCCAGGGAATAACTTCAAAATCTGAACAAAACCTAAAGCCCAACGCCCAAACCATCACACCTAGCCAGGAGCTGGAACGTCAGGCCCTGGCCTGTCTCATCGCTCAGCCTACGTTGTTTTCATCAAAGGACCAATGGCTGTTGCAAGAAGATTTTACTGACTTGGAGCTCGGGGGTCTTTACGTTTATTTGAAGGAGGGGTATCATAATCGCAAAGAGTTCGATATCACCCCAGTAACCCCTGGGTATACCCTTTTTCAAACCTTGGCCTTTGTGGCCGAACGTGAGCTTGAAGGAATGAGCGCGCTCGAGATTGAGCGTGAATATACGCACCTTGTTGAACGTTTGCGACAAGGGAGACGTGTGCGCGAACGCGAACGTCTCAAACAAGAGATGAAGCTTGCTGAAGAGGCGCATGATGATGCGCGCATTCAGCAACTACTGGAGGCATTTAAGCGTTTGACCTAATTTTTTTAGGATTGTATGGCGAAAAAATTGAAGAAGCAGATAAAAAAGAAGTTTTATCCAACGCGCAAGCCGATCAAGAAGGGTAAAACCACAAAGTTGGTTCCAAAGGTAAAGCAAAAAAAGGTTGAACGAGTAATATACACAAAGACCTCGGTTCCAGCCGAGGCGATTGATCGATTGTTTGATAAGGCACGGTCACGCGGGTTTGTGACAGAAAATGAAATTCTCTACACCTTTACGGATGTGGAGGATTATATTGATGCATTTGAAAATTTTATTGATCGGTTGGATACCGCCGGCATTGGGATCGTAGAGCAGAAAGAGGGGATCTTGGGTCGCACGCAAGAGCGACATGAGACCATGACAAAATTACATAGCGCAACCGATGAGAAACGCGGCAAGGTTGATCCATTTGATTTGACGGCAGATTCAATCCAGATGTACTTGCGAGAAATTGGAAAAATTCCCTTGCTGACCGGTGAGGATGAAGTAGCGCTGGCAAAACGTAAGGAGAAGAATGATAAGGAAGCAGAGAAGACGCTGATCGAGGCCAACCTGCGCTTGGTCGTTTCTATTGCGAAAAAGTTTACGGGCAAGTCACTCTCACTGCTCGACTTGATTCAAGAGGGGAATATTGGATTATTCCGTGCGGTCAAGAAATTTGAATATCGTAAAGGATTCAAATTCTCGACCTACGCGACGTGGTGGATTCGTCAGGCGATCACACGCGCGCTTGCCGATCAGTCACGTACGATTCGTATTCCGGTACACATGGTGGAAACGATCAATAAGTTCCAGCAAGTGGAACGTGAGTTGATTCAGGAATTGGGACGCGAACCGCTCCCAGAAGAAATCGCGGCAGAAATGGGACAGGAACTCGATAAGGTGCGACATATCATCAAGATTTCTCAGGATACGGTTTCCCTCGAAACC
>VGLT01000047.1 GCA_016866635.1 Candidatus Uhrbacteria bacterium | reverse complement strand
CTGACTAACAGAGGTCTCTCTTTGTGGCGTGCCAATGCGGCCTCTAAAATACTTTGAAACAATGATATTGGTGGCCGTCTGAGAATAGAATGATGGAACCTCAACTTCCCGTTGTTCAAAAACAACCTTCCCCTTCTCGTTTGTAATAACAGCATCGCGTTTTTCCCAATGGATCTCGTCATAGGGGAGGACGCCCTCTTTGGTATAAAAACGCGGCACCGTGATCCCTCGACCATAGACCGGTTGTTCTGAGGCCCTCTGCATTCCCGAGCGGTGGGTGAGGTACTTTTTTGCAACATGAGAAAGATTTTCATCAATGAGTGTCAGCGCGACCATCTCACGCACCTCATCGGCTGTTGGGACGGTGTGCCCGTCAAACCGCTTCTGAAGGCGAGTGACGATGTGTTCTGTTGTCTTGCGAACGTGGTGTGGGCTCGTGATCCCAGCTTCTTTAAACGCAAGAGAGACGGCTCGCTCCAGTTTCTCTGGTTGGAAGGGTTCTGTACGACCATCTCGTTTAAGAAGCGATTTTACAGAAATAACATATTCCCATACCGCCTGTGTGGCATGTTTTGGATCGAGCGTCTCTCCGCTCACGGAGATTGATGAAAAAACGACCGGCTCTTTCATAAGGAAAACGAGGTACAAAGTGAGTAAGGAAGGCAACGACCACAAGATCTAGTGGTCTAAATTTTATTCTACCACAATATGTAGTGGCCCTGATGTGGATAACTGCCTAGAGACCCAGGGAGAGGTTTACCGCTGGACGAGACTGTTCTTGCGCGCTTTGAATAGGCAGGGAAATGGTCTGTTTCTGGCCCTGTCGATCCATATAGGAGACTTCCCCCTGTTGGAGGGCGTGATCATAGACATCCCGCGTGACACGAACATCCTGCAAACAATATTCCCGCAATTTATCTATTTCTCCTTTTTTCCAATATTCTACGGCCATGAGCCCGTGTCCGCTCTTCCCTACTCCTAATGTGGCTTGGGCCACATCGTCTAGCTTAATACGAAAGCCTAGCTTTTTTTCGATTTCCACGAGTAGGTCACAGGTTGGCAAGCGCATCATGTCACCTGTGTAATACTGTTGCAAGCACGGATAATCAAAATGAAATAGGTTGTAACCAATGATACGATCTGCCTTTTCTAATCGCGGCCAGAGCTTTGGAAGATCTTCACAGAGGAACGATTCAAAGGTGTCTGTTTCATAAAAATACACTCCAACGAGCGAGACCTGTAAAAGAGATGGATTATACGCCCCCACGTCCTGAAACGTGTTCCGTGTTTCAATATCAAGGACAACTTCCTTCCTCATAATCAGCCCGAAGAGTAACACAGAGAAAAAAATTGTGCTATTCTTTTTCTGCCTATGCCTCGCTTTTTTCTCTTGTTCCTTGGATTCATACTGATTACAGGTTACGAGTTACGGGTTGCTACTGCCGCCAATGCGGCGATCGACCCTCGGCTTCAGGCCGTTGTTTGGGTTCAATGTGCAAACCGTCAAGGGTCTGGCACGGTCATCCATGGAGACAAAGGATATGTCTTAACAGATGCACATGTCGTTATTGATATTAAAACAAAAAAGGAGCCCGCTCACTGTACGGTAGGGTTTATCGATGTTACTACGGGGGTCCCAACGTTTTTTTATCAGGCCGCAATTAAACAGTACGTTTTTTTAGAGTCTAAAAGCAAGGATTTTGCCATTTTACAAATAGGCATTTCGCTGGGTCCGCGTGGACTTCCCAAGCCCTTCCCCTTTCTCAAAAGCAATGAATTTACCGTTCCCGGTGAGTCAATTACCGTCCATGGATTCTCTCAGGGCGGCGCCAAATTGGTCTCTCGATCCGGCACGATTGAGAAATTTCAAAATGGATTTATCCAAACGGACGCAGAAATTAGCCCCGGAGATTCCGGCGGGGCTGCCCTGGATCAACATTTTCGTATAATCGGCATTCCAAATCGGATTGTGACTCTGACTTCCGATCTCGATCGATCGGTCACCGTGGCGTATGAGCTTGAAGACATTCGCATGGTGATGACCTGGATGGATACGTATGGGGTCAATGCGCATGATGAGTTCTTTGTTCACGAGGACTATCAGCGCTATCATCAGAACGCCGTCTTCATTACCAGTTCAGAATTGGATTGTCAGTACGTTGCACGCAACCCGATCGAGACCACCGTGTACTGTCTGATGAACGGAGGTGACCGCATGGTGTTCCCAAACGATGCAACGTTTCTCTCGTGGTTTCCGGATTTCTCTGGCGTGGATTTGGTGAGCGCAGACACCATCGCAGAATATCCGCTCAATCGAAACGTTACCCATACGCCTGGCACTCTTATCAAATCTGCCACATCGGCTCAGGTGTATGTTGTGGTTGATAGTTTTGGCACCCTGCGTTGGATCCCTACAGAAGAAAAGGCAAAACAGCTTTGGGGACCTGGCTGGGCAGGGTTTGTCAAAGACATTCCAGACGAATTTTGGACAAATTACACCGTAGGTCAACCGTTGGATCATTAACGTCTCATATTCTAAATCTAAAATGCTTATCAGGATACGCGTAACTAAAATACACGACCGCTTTTTTTAGTTACGTCTATTTTTCCGAGAGAAAAAGGATCCAACGAGATCCTTTTTCCTAAATGTATTTTGATAAGGTTACATCGCTGGGGTTGCGGGGGCGGAAGGGGTTGATGGTGATGCAGGAGGAGAAGACTTGGACCAGGCAAGGTAGCCGGGAACGATCAGGTTTACTACGGGAACAAGCATCAAGATCCCCCACCAGCTTGGCTTGCCAACCCGCTCGGCTATCTTCATCCAAAGAATAATTGCGATAATGATATTGACAAATGGAATCAGGAGCAGAATAAACCACCAATAGGGTTTACCAGCTACTTTAAGCATAAGAAACACATTTAAAATGGGAATCCACGCAAACCACCCATTTTTTGTTCCCGTTTTCTTTGCGATTGCCATGAGTGCCGCGGCAAAGTATACGTACAAAGCAAGATACACGAACGCAACAGACCCTAAACCCGCGCTATCCACTTGGCTCGTATACCCCGTGGAGAACGAATAATCTAAATCAGGCATAGAAAAAACTAAGAATAAGTATCTGAAGTATAGCTTAATTTTTTAAAAAGGGGGTTTTTGTCAAACCCTACCCTCCTTATGCGCCAGCCGCTTGTGTCGCGCGCTTACGTTCAAAGTCCTTCAAAAATTGTTTACGAATGCGGAGATTTTGTGGAGTGACCTCGAGGAGCTCATCATCTCCAAGGTACTCCAAACACTCTTCCAAGCTCATTGCGCGAGGCGTATCCAACCCCTCAGCCACACCATCACCTTTCGAGCGCATGTTAGACAGTTTCTTTTCTTTACAAACGTTTACGACTAAATCTTCCGGTTTAGCATTTTGACCGACCACCATCCCCTCATACACCCTGATTCCAGGGTTGATAAAGAGTTGACCGCGCTCCTGTGCCGCGAGCAGTCCGTACGTATTTGCCTCACCCGTTTCATGTGAGATGAGCGAGCCATGTGGAGTTCCTTCGATCGCTCCGACAAACGCGCGGTATCCCAGGAATAACGAGTTAATGATTCCCTGTCCACGCGTGTCCATCATAAATTCATTGCGATAGCCGATTAACCCACGCGTAGGAATTTCAAATTGGAGATACGCTGTGCCGGATTCAACGCGCATATCTTTCATTTCACCCTTACGACGGCCCATTTTTTCAATCACAGAGCCGCTCATCCCTTCTGGACATTCAAGAGAGACCTCTTCAAATGGCTCCATCTTTTGGCTGTTTTCCTCTTTATAAATAACTTGTGGTCGAGAAACTTGGAGTTCGAATCCTTCGCGACGCATACGCTCTATCAAAATGGACAGGTGAAGCTCACCGCGGCCAGAAACAATAAACGCCCCATCTCCTGCTCCTGGCTCTACTCGAAGCGCCACATCATTCTGAAGTTCACGTTCTAGCCGTTCTTTAATGTTGCGGGAAGTCGTAAATTGCCCTTCTTGTCCAGCAAACGGTGAGGTGTTAACGCCAAAGGTCATTTTCACGGTTGGCTCTTCAATACTGATAACAGGAAGTGCCTCTGGTTTTTCGAGATCAGCCACTGTTTCACCAATGTTGATGTCTGGAATGCCCGCGAAGGCAATGATGTCGCCTGCTTGTGCTTCTTGAATTTCTACACGACCAAGACCCATAAATCCCATGAGCGTGGAAAGTTTTGACGGGGTTTGCGCTCCTGCACGATTGATCCACATAACTGGGCCCGGCTTACACGTGCCACGCACAACACGACCAATTGCCATTTTGCCTTTGTAGTTGTCGTAAGAGATGTTAGCAACAGAAACTTGTAACGGACCACCTACGTCCACCTTTGGTTCTGGAATTTCTTTCAAAATCGTATCGAATAGTGGACGAATATCCGTCATGGTATTCAAATCATTTTCCATCCCGGCTTTCCCCTGCTTCGCCGAAGCGTATACAACAGGAAAATCTGTCTGAGCATCTGATGCGCCGAGTGTCACAAATAAATCAAACACCTGATCCAAAACCCAATCCGGTCGAGCATCTGGTTTATCAATCTTGTTGATCACCACGATGATGCGGTGCCCGGCTTGAATGGCCTTTTTGAGCACAAAACGCGTCTGAGGCATTGGCCCCTCTTTGGCATCCACGAGAAGAAGCGCTCCGTCCACCAAATTCATTATGCGCTCGACTTCGCCACCAAAATCCGCGTGACCGGGAGTATCCACGATGTTGATTTTTACGCCACCAAACATAACCGCCACATTTTTTGCCAAAATAGTGATGCCACGCTCGCGCTCAAGTGGATTTGAATCAAGAATCGTTTCTCCTTCTAATCCACGCTCCTTAAAGGTTTCTGATTGCTTCAATAGCGAATCGGCCAAGGTGGTTTTTCCGTGGTCAACGTGGGCAATGATGGCGATGTTGCGAATTGGGGTAGACATGTAGGCCAGTAGGATACGCAAAAACCGGCCTTGTGTCAAAGGGTGGAGTGCTGTTTTGCCACATCCCAAAATTCTGGGTGATTTTTCTTTATTTTCATCCAATACCACCATTCCACCCCCCAGAAATAGACACGTTCAAATCCAGTTCTCTCGGCAAACCAAAAATTCTTTTTCATTTGAGCAGAATTGAATGTCTTGAAATATGCCTCCAGGGGAAGGTTTATCGCAGACCCATCTTTAAACCAAGGCTCCATTTGGAATTCGCTCACATAGACCGGACCGGTCCACCATCGCAAAAGCCATGCCTTACGTTTATAGATCCATGGCGGGAGAAATGAATAATGAAAGGTTCCTATCAACGGCGTTTCAACCACACGATAGATACTGATCCCAAGACCGTCGGTTGCACGGCCAAAGTCGAGCCACGAGGAAAGTTCTCCCGATGCGGTCGTATAAATTGGGTGTTGCGTATTGAGGGTTTTATCCAATCCGCGCACAAAGGCCATTTCTTTTTCAATAAAGCTTTTTGATAAAGGAGCGCACTCTCCAAAGGTAAACTCCGGCTCATTTTCTACTTGCCAGGCCTCGATCACGGAACGATTTCCGACATGCAAAATTACCTCCTTCACATAATTGAACTGAGCTTGCTCACGTTCGGATTCAGACATATTTTTGGTCCAATCTGGAATCCAACATTCTGGCCAGCGCGGTTGTTTAGCACCTACGACTAAAATAACCTTACCTTGATGTTCCGTGATCAGATCAAGTTGTTGATCAAGCTCTACAAAATCAAATTTGCCCTGCTGAGGCTCGATGATTGACCAATACGCTGGCAGACGTACATGGGTTAACTTGAGTTCTTGGAGAGCCGCTCGCAAACCTTCCTGACTATCTATTCCCAAATACCGTGCATACGGACCGCTCCACGTCATTCCGTAGATCATGTTCTGATCGCGCATGGGCCATCCAAGAAAAAAGTACGCGAGAATGATCGCGAGGAGTGCCAGAATAATTAATAAAAACGTTTTAACCATATGGATCTCATGCCAGAAGGGCTAACCCGATGGCTACGAAAAGGATGGCAATACTCTTTGAAATGATGATCGATTTGCTCACTTCCTCATGAAGCACTGTACGCAAATGGCGACCGCCGAACCAGGCAACGAGAATAATCGCCGCGTATTGGACGGCTTGCAGAGCATTGACGATGGCGGCGCTTCCTAGTGCGATCGACGCGCTCACAAGGATGAAACCGATTCCCCCACAGGTTTGTCCAGCAATCGCCCAGCTCACATACTTTTGCTTTGTTTTGCGTTCCGCTGGATGAAGCATGGAGAAGAGCTCCTGTCGTGATCCGGTTAGGAATAATCCCAGGGCAATTCCCACCACACCGGCGATCACGCGTGACAAAATGAATACAGACAAAAAGCTTGCATGATCAAACGCATACTTTCCACACACAGAAGATGCGGCGAACAAGAAGGCAGATAAAACAGCAATCAACAATGTCGAACGAGAGACGTACTTTTTGCGAACGCCACTACTGGTGAGTAACCATGTAGCGATCATGAGGAGAACAAACCCCGCGAGCTGTGCAGAGCCAAATCGTTCCTGAAAAAAAAGAGAGGTTCCAGCAAGAGTAAAAATCGGGATGAGGGAACCAACGATGGGAACGACGCGACTTGCCTCCGCACGTTTGAGCGCTTCAAAAAAACCAAGCAGGGCAAATACAAATAGCGCTCCAAAACCTATGATCGCAGGATAGACCGAGGCAGTAGGCCACCCCCTAACCC
>VGLT01000046.1 GCA_016866635.1 Candidatus Uhrbacteria bacterium | reverse complement strand
CGCACTTCGCTTCTTCGTGATATAGATGAGTTATGAGCGGGTATACGACATTTCGATCGGTTGCGGGGTATCTTAAGCGTGAGGCACAAGATGGAAAACGCAAAGCGCTCGAACAAGAACACATCTGTGGTATTCGTTGGAAGCACGGACCGTTTGTATTTGATGCATTTTTTGGTGATGTGGAACCACGTATCGAGCCAGGACCGGCGCGCATGATTATTTGGCAGCCGAGCGCTGTGCGAAACAAACCAAAGGGCTGGTTTCGCTCCTGGATTCAAATGAATCCACGACGTACAGGATATGTCGAAGTTGGATCATGCGAACACTATTGGAAAAACTGGAGTGAGCATGCGCGCCGCCATCGTTCGCGCTGGGTAAAGGATGGGCGCTTTCTGATCGAGAAAGTTTCTTTGGATGAATTTATGACCGTGTATCGACAGGCGACAAGACTTGGCTGGTTGAAACATTTTTTTATTTCGCATTTGAAATCACGCAACACGCTTCATGCATCACTCATCAAGGTGTTTGGGGCACGGGAAAAGACCACCGGCAAGATGGTGGCGGGGTTTGTTGGGATGGATATTCCAGAAGCATCAGCCTCACTTCATCTCGTTTCATTTATTGATCGAGCCGTTCGCGATTCATCCGTCGGAACCGGTCTCATGGATGAGTGGTTTCAAGATGCGATCACCCGTGGAATAAAATATTTAGATTTTGATCTGTTTTGGGCACCAGGTGATCCGCGCGAGTGGAAAGGGTTCTCACGTTTCAAAAGCCAATTCGGAACACAATTCATTCAATATCCAATGCCTTTCATCAAGTTCGTGCGAGGATCGAAATAATGCCGTATAATAAGCGGCATGTTCGGAATTTTGTTCATTGCGATTGGTTCTTTTTTTGGCGAGATTTCTTCTTCGATCAGTAAGTGGGAGGTGGGACACAAAAAGGAGAATGTCTTTACCATGGGATTTTTAAATACGATCGGCGGCTTTTTCTTTTTTTTGATGTTTGCCTTGTTTGTGGAAAGGGGGGTATTTATTGATTTGAATTTGTGGTGGCTGATTTTGATCGAAACAGCCTTGAGTTTGTTCCATGCTTATATCACGGTGCAGGCAGTAGCCCGCGCGGAACGTAGTACGTTTAGCTTTGTTCGCACGGCCACCATCCCACTCGTGCTCTTGATCGATATCGCATTGGGATACAAACTTTCCACTCCGGCCCTCATTGGTTCTGTCTCATTGTTATCGCACTTCTCACCCTCTTTAAAAGCCATGGAATTAATCGCCGAGGGTTGGGCTGGTTGATCATATCTGCCGTGAATGCCCCGATCGCTATTTCTATCTATAAATATCTGATCTCTTCTCCAGAGAATTCCGTAGCTTCCTTATCGATTCTTTTTCTTCTTCCACAACTTGTCTATTTTTATATCTTTGCCAGACGACATTACCAACGCCCATTTCATCTCTTACGTCAGCGAGCCATAACAGCGCAATCGTTATCCGAAGGATTCGCCTATGCGTTAGATGGATTTGCCTACTTATTTGCTCCAGCCTCAATTCTCGTTACCGCGAACCGGTCTTTTGCCGTGATCTTTGCTTTTCTGTTTGGTCACAAAGTCTTTCATGAAAAGAAATTTTTCTTAAAAGGGTGTGTCGCCGCCGTGATTTTGGTGGGTATTTTCTTGCTTCCACGTTAAAACTTGGCATGTCGTTCGCGAATGACGAGCCTTGATAAAAGCTTTCTTTTACGCTAACGTCCTGCCATGTCTTTTGTCCGTGTACGTGGTCCGGGTGATCCAGATCAAGCCTGTGATTTGGTTGCCGCTGGCCTCGTGGAAGAATATCTAAAACGTGATCCGCAGACGCGTATACATGTACGTGTCGTTGGTGGACACGGGGCGATTTTTGTCTGTGGCGAAGTTCTATCAACGGCTGATTTTGATGCGGGCGCCGTTGTTCGACGTATTCTTGCTATCAACGGCACTGCATCGAACATGGAACCATTTATTGCCTTGGACACCATGTCGCCGACGACCATGCCCGAGGGGTTATCGCGTCTCGTCGTCTCTGCTTCTGGATTTGCTACGCGCGAAACGCCGGATCGATTCCCTCGCGCGCAGTCTGTGGCACGTGATATCGCACAAGCGTTGGAGCGAAAGCGCACGACCGATCCTGATTGGTTTTGGCTCGGAGCAGACTATTCTGTTTCGGTCATGAAAAAACCAGAACACCAGAACACAAGAACGTGGGAAGTCATCGTTCGGGCACAACATTTAGAGACAGAACCACTCGAGCAGGTACGAACACGGATTCGGGAGGTGTGTATGGCCAGAATGGAAGACGTAGAAATCAAGATCAATGTTGGAGGCGAAGAAATGCAAGGGGGCTTGGCACAGGCAGTAGGTTCATCGAGTCGAATATCAGGACTGCACGTGCGCCATCCATTACAGATGGGGTCGATTTTGTGTCGAGCACTTGCTCGCACGTGTGTCGAATCAGGGTTGGGTACATCGGTTCTGGTCGAGGCCGTCTGGCTCCCGCTGGAACATCAGCCTTCCACGATTCGCATACGTAATGAGAAAGGAGAAAATCTTCTCTTGAGGATTACTCCAGAAGCGTTGGATATGCGGAATATCCCAGAAGCATGGCTTGAACCTCAAATCGCGACTTCGATCGTGCGTGCCCCGTTTGACGGAAGTGTGGTTTTGCCCTGGGAGGTAGGGTAGAATCGACACACTATGAAAAAAGTTTTATACCTATTTCTCGGTCTTAGTCTCTTGGGAGCTGGTTGTGCGGGGGAGATGGAAACGTCTAGCACCTCGACTCCGACCAACGTTGCGTCAACTTCAACTGAAACCTCAGCCACAACATCTACTCCTTCATCACAAACGACCTCCACCTCATCTATGGACCAAACCAAACCAGCCTTCCCAGGCGTTTTACCAGCGGCAGAAATTAGTAAGAATATTCGTGTGAAGACGACGATGGGCGACATCGTCATTCAGATGATGCCGGATCAGGGCCCAAATGCCGCTTCCAATTTTGTCTATCTCGTGAAACGTGGATTCTACAACGGCACCATTTTCCATCGTGTCATTCCAGGATTCATGATTCAGGGCGGCGATCCAGAGGGATCAGGTCGTGGAGGGCCTGGGTATGAATTTACCAATGATCCGGTGAAGCTTCCATACACCGATGGGATAGTCGCTATGGCAAATAAGGGCCGAGACACCAATGGTTCCCAATTCTTTATCATGGTAAACAACACTTCATTACCTCCAGACTATTCGATTTTTGGAAAAGTGGTATCCGGTCTCGACGTGGCTCATAAGATTGCCGATGTTGATCGTGATCAATTTGATCGACCACTGCAGGAGGTAAAGATGCTTTCCGTGAGTGTCGAATGACAAAAAGTGGGTTTGGCGGTACGCTTTTGGCATGAAACAAAAGTCTCTCTTTCTGTTTGCCGCGCTTGTTCTGATTGGTGCTGGTTGTCGATCAGGGCAAGTGGTGACCCTACCTCCAGCAGAGAATTATTACGCGACGAGCACCCCGCCTCCAGCCGTTCATGTCACATCTACAACCTCAACCAAACCTAGTGTAAAAAAGCCCATCCCAGCCCCGACCGTTTCATCGACGGATCCGTTTGTATTTTCTGGGACATTGCCTGAAGCTAAAAATCTCGCGGTCCCGTTTTTGAGTCAGGCACCGAAGATGAACTGGGATTATCCCTACCAAGAGGCGTGCGAAGAGGCGTCGACGATTATGGTTGATGCGTACTACAAGGGACAGACCAAAGCTTTTACGCCAGAAGCAGGGGACCAAGCCATTCTTGATTTGGTCGCCTTTGAAAAAGAATTGTTTGGAAAATATGAGGATACGGATGTGGTAGAGACCGCTGAGTTTATAAAAAAACATTTCAAATACAAGCGGGTGATGTTGAAGGAAGTTGCCCATATTCATGAACTCAAACCGGTGATCGCAAATGGGTATCCAGTGATTATTCCCGCGAGCGGAAAGACGCTCGCCAACCCAAATTTTCGTAACGGCGGACCTCTGTACCATATGCTGGTCGTAAAGGGATACACGAAAGACGCGAAATGGATCACGAATGATCCTGGTACACGCAAAGGAGCGGATTTTGTCTACACAACGGAGAATCTGCAAGCATCCTTGCATGATTGGAATGGGGGAGAGGTGCTAAAAGGAAAAAAGACTGTGATTGTTATTTTACCTAACAGCTAAAAGCTACAAGCTAACAGCTTCTCTATGTCTTCCAAAGATCGATCCTTGGTGCGCGTTACCTACTTCGTCATATTAATTTGTGTTTTGGTTGGCGCCATGGTGGTTTTGTGGAAAGTTCTGCCAGAGCGTCAAACACCATCCGTGGACGAGCCATCACCCATAGTCACACCAACATCAAGTACGCCGGTGGTCACAGATAGGGCCGGCTTAACTAAAGCCACCTGTGAGGCCACCAAAGGCCATTGGGTAGATTGTGGGAGCCCTTGTCATGGTCAGCATGCTGAAGTGTGTATTGAGATGTGTGAGCCACAGTGTTTGTGTGGGGGGATTGCGGGTTGGCAGTGTCCTGCGAATACCATTTGTACAGACTGGGAACCGGGGCAACAGGTGCCGGATGCGATTGGGGTGTGTCGCACGCAGGCGAGTAGCATGCAAGTAAGTAGCACGCAGCAAGTAGCACGTAGTAAGCCTGAAGGGATGATATGTGATGAGACGAATAGTATTTGTGTCGGTCAAAAGTATCAAGAGTTTACTTTAAAAAATCCATTTGTCGTGACAGGAACAGCCATTGCGTTTGAAAATCAGTTTGCATGGGAATTAGAAGATGCAAGTGGAACTGCATTGGGAAAAGGTGCTCTATACGCTTCATCTTCTGATGTAGGTCAGCCAGGACCGTTCCGTCTGCGTGCCTTTGTTTCGGCGCTCCCAAAAACAACAAGTGGAACATTGAGATTGTTTGAATTTTCGCCAAGAGACGGATCACCAATTCATAGGTTGGATCTGTTGGTTGGTTTTTCTCAAACGATCCGATTACTAAAACCATACTAAATCTATGCGGCGATTCTTTTGGGCGGGGGGAGCGGGAATACTCGTCGCGGCAGGGGCGTTGGTGTATGCATTTGCGGTGCCACAGAAGGCTACGATGCCAGGCACAGTGCCAGAAACCGTCGTCGTGTCATCAACGAGTCGAACCGAGACGGTGGTTGAACTTCCTGAAGACACACCTTCTTCAACCCGTCTCCTCTTTGTCGGCGATATCATGTTGGATCGTAATGTGGCTAAGCGCATTCGTGACAGCAAAGACCCAGGATACGTGTTTCGTAAACTGCCGGAGAAGTGGTTTGATTCCTTTGATTATGCGGTTGCGAATCTCGAAGGTCCGGTCACAGATAGGCGCCGTCCGCCGGAAAAATCGATTGATTTTCAGTTTGATCCGTCTGTGATCACGACACTAAAAGAGCAGGGGATTGATGCATTTTCGCAGGCAAACAATCATGCGCTGGATCAGGGATCGATCGGGTATGCAGATTCAGTTCGGCGATTGCGAGAAGCAGGCTTCTTGGTTTTTGGTCATCAAGTTCAGGATGACGAAATCGCTCTTGCGACCACCACCGTGAAGGGGATTCGTTTTGCTTTTCTTGGATACAACACGACCGATAATCCGTTGGTTCGAGATGATGCTCAGAAAGTGATCGAGAGTGTTCGTCCCAGCGTCGATCACATCATTGTCTACATGCATTGGGGGCAGGAATATAAAGATCGACCAGAAGCGAGTACGAAAGAATTGGCACACTGGTTTATCGACCATGGCGTTGATGTGGTGATCGGTGGCCATCCGCATTGGGTGCAGGGGGTAGAAACGTATAAACGTAAGCCGATCGTTTATTCGCTGGGGAATTTTATTTTTGATCAATACTTTTCAAAAGAAACCCAAGAGGGGTTAGCGGTGGAACTCGTATTTGAAAAAGATGGGATCATCGTCAAACCGATTCCCATTCGACTAGATGCGAGTCAACCGAAATTGGTCGAGGGGGATGAGCTCAAAACACGACTGGAAGCGCTGGCAAACATTTCCGATTTTAAATAAAATCTCTTAACTCAGTATCTACGCCGTCTAGCAGAGGCCGTTTTTTCAAATGCAAATTTAGCATCTAGATAGCTTTTACTCACCATACGAACTTCAAATTTAGCCAGTCTATCTTCTAAATAGTCTTTCGTGACCATTATTTTTAGGCTTCTTGTCAAGGGAAAACCGGGGATAAGAACCCCGGGACCTGTTCCGGACCAGGTCCTAGAACAGATCCTGGACCAGGTCCCAGAACAGGTCCGGATTTTTGCAAGACACTAATCAATGCTAGATACCAACTTGATTAAATCGGATGCTTGCGATACGATCCTCGCGCATCAGGCGGGTATCGTATAGTGGCTATTATGCTAGCCTTCCAAGCTGGAGAGGCGGGTTCAATTCCCGCTACCCGCTCCACCGAGCTCAGCTCGGTTTTCACCGAACATTGGAGAAAAGCTCAGCTTTTCGCGAGGTGAAAACAGAGCATTGAATGAGCGAGGTGAGGCCAGCTCAGCTGGCACACCTTCGAGCTGATCTCGGTCAAAGCAATCAGGTATAACGCCTGGTTGTTTTGTTTCTGCTAAAATATACCTATGTATTACGTGTATGTCCTACTTAGTCTAAAAGATCGAGAACTCTACATAGGCTACTCAACCGATGTTTACGAACGATTCGAATGGCACAAATCAGGTCGCGTGACAGCCACAACGAACCGTCGTCCT
>VGLT01000045.1 GCA_016866635.1 Candidatus Uhrbacteria bacterium | reverse complement strand
GGGAAGGTTGTTTTTGAACAACGGGAAGTTGAGGTTCCATCATTCTATTCTCAGACGGCCACCAATATCATTGTTTCAAAGTATTTTAGAGGCCGCATTGGCACGCCACAAAGAGAGACCTCTGTTCGTCAGTTGGTGGATCGTGTGGCAAAAACAATCTCCAACTGGGGCCGGCGAGGGGGATATTTTTTGAATGAGCAAGAGGCACTCGTTTTTGAACACGAGCTTACTTCCATTCTCGTCAATCAGCGCGCGGCATTTAATAGTCCTGTCTGGTTTAATGTTGGTGTGACAGACCATCCACAATGCTCGGCGTGTTTTATCAATTCCGTGCAGGATGATATGCGATCAATTTTGAACCTCGCTGTCACAGAGGGGATGTTGTTTAAATATGGTTCTGGTTCAGGCGCAAACCTCTCCACTCTGCGATCATCAAAAGAAAATTTGTCACAATCCTCCGGAAAGTCATCAGGCCCCGTCTCATTTATGAAGGGCTTAGATGCCTTTGCTGGCGTTATCAAGAGCGGAGGAAAGACTCGACGAGCAGCAAAAATGGTTGTTTTAGATGTGGAACACCCAGATATCCTAGAATTCGTTTGGTGCAAAGCGAAGGAGGAAAAAAAGGCTCATACATTGATCGATTCTGGATATGACGGAAGCTTGGACGGAGAGGCTTATGGCTCCATCTTTTTCCAAAATGCCAATAACTCTGTGCGCGTGACTGACGAATTTATGCAAGCAGTGGAAGAGGACCGCGAATGGGTGACAAAAAAAGTTACGACGGGCGATCCATGCGAGCGATTGCGGGCGCGCGAGGTGATGCGTCAAATCGCAGAGGCGGCTTGGCAATGTGGGGATCCTGGAATGCAGTACGACACAACCATCAATGCATGGCACACCTCGTCAAATTCCGATCGTATTTACGCATCCAACCCGTGTTCAGAATACATGTTCCTAAATGATACGGCGTGCAACCTCGCCTCGATTAATTTGATGCGCTGTCGTAAGGCGAATGGTGATTTTGACGTGGCTGCATTTGAACATTGTTGTCGCATTATTATCACAGCGCAAGAAATCACGGTTGGTTTTTCGAGCTATCCAACACCGGCGATTGAACAGAATTCATTCGACTATCGTCCGCTTGGTCTTGGATACGCAAATCTTGGATCTCTTCTCATGGCCATGGGCCTGCCGTATGACTCGGATGAGGGGCGAAATATTGCTGCGGCGATTACGTCGGTGATGTCTGGCTGTGCGTATGAGCAGTCTGCGCGTATCGCAGAAAAACTCGGCCCATTTGCCGGATACCCTGTTAATCGAGAACCGATGTTGGGAGTTATGCGCAAGCATCGTGATGCGGCATACCAGATTCCATCGGCGGCTGTGACCAGGGACCTCCTAGAGGAAGCCAGGAACTGCTGGGATCGTGCGTTGGCTGTCGGTGAACAGTTTGGTTACAAAAATGCTCAAATCTCTGTGCTCGCACCAACCGGGACCATCTCGTTTTTAATGGACTGCGCGACAACTGGGGTTGAGCCAGACATAGCGCTGGTTAAATATAAGTGGCTGGTAGGTGGGGGAATGCTCAAGATGGTTAATGATACCGTTCCAGAAGCTCTCCATCGTCTGCAATACAACGAAGCAGAAATTCGGGACATTCTCGATTTTATTGATAAGAATGACACGATTGAAGGTGCTCCATGCCTTAAGCCAGAGCACCTTGCCGTCTTTGATTGTGCGTTCAAGGCCGCTAGAGGAACGCGCTCAATTCATTATCGTGGTCACATCAAAATGATGGCGGCGGTTCAGCCATTCATTTCTGGAGCCATCTCCAAAACGGTCAATTTACCTGAAACCGCGACGGTTGAAGAAATCATGAGTGTGTATCAAGAAGGATGGAGGCTTGGGTTAAAAGCCGTTGCTATTTATCGCGATGGATGCAAGCGTTCACAGCCGTTGACGACGAGCAGGCAGGAGATCACAAAATTACAGGAACAAAAACCAACGGTCATTGGAGAAACATATGCACCAAGGCGTCGCAGACTACCGGATGAACGAAAGGCCGTAACACACAAATTCCAGATCGGCTCTCACGAGGGATATTTTACGGTTGGATTGTATGATGACGGGTCTCCGGGTGAGATTTTTATCACCATGAGCAAGCAGGGAAGTGTCATTCGTGGGTTGATGGACGCATTTGCTACCTCGGTCTCCATTGGCTTGCAATATGGCGTACCACTTAAAGTCCTGGTCAATAAATTTGCCCACATGCGTTTTGAGCCATCAGGCTTTACGCAAAATGCAAATATCCGTCTCGCAAAATCATTGGTTGATTATATTTTCCGCTGGCTGGCTCTTAAATTTCTTCCAACCGAAGAGCGCACAGCCATTGGAATCAATATCGAGGGCCAGACAACCTCCCTCGATCAACCGACTCTGGAACTAGCACCGATAGGTGAGCAGGGTCATCAAGTAAAGCTTCTTGATCCAGCGCCTGCTAGCTCCTCTGCACAAAAATTAACCAGCAGTTTTGAAAATCAAACAGATGCACCGCCATGCGAGACCTGCGGATCCATCATGGTGCGCAATGCGGCTTGCTATAAATGCCTTAATTGCGGAGGCACAAGTGGATGTAGTTAAAACGTCGAAACCGGTCGGCGACCCTCCTCAGAGTCGCCGACCGGCTTGAGCTAGTTGTTGCTCACCCGCTTTGGGCAACCTTGCCCGTGTCTTCCCGTTCGTCGGCGTAGTGATCGAGCGTACACTCGACACGGTCAGCCATCACCCTGAGGCGCACGACGCGCTCCCGAAGGGGATCACCGAACGTCGAGATGCAGTCCCACTCGCTACGCTCCGGGTCTCCTTGGTGGCACTCCTTGGGGATGCGCTTGAGGAGACCGTGCCAGACCCCCGCATCATCTTTGTGATCCGAGGGGCGCAGAACGACTCGCGCCTCTCGGGCCGGAGCGTATCTGCCGAACGTTGGGGTGATAAGTTCGACCAGGGTTTTGCTTGCATGGACCCTGATCATGACCATTTCGATCGGGCGGTACGGCATCGGTCACCTCCTTCCTGTTTTGGTCCTTTGCCGAATATCACAATAACACCATAAAATCTGATAATGGTCAATGGGTATGCTACATCCACGTGAACAGAAGTGGGGGATGATCCAGGTGTTTACTGGCAATGGAAAGGGGAAGACCACAACCGCACTCGGGACGGTTATTCGTGCCGTAGCCAAACAAAAACGCGTCGCAATTATTTATTTTGATAAGGGAGGAGAGAATCATTATTCAGAGCGAGAATTTATTCGCGCGCGCATATCAGAAATTGACCTGTTTCCAACAGGACTGGATCGCATTGATCCCATCACAAATGCCTTTCGCTTTGGCGTGACGGCGGAGGATCAAAAAGAAGGCGAGCGAGGACTCTGCATCGTCAGGGATTTATTCGAAAAAAACAAACACCAGTTGATCGTGCTGGACGAGATCAATTCCTCAACACATCTTGGCATTATTAAAGAAGCGGTCGTGCTCGATGTCCTCGACCAGCGACCGCCTCATATAGAACTCATCCTAACAGGGCGAGACGCGCCCCAATCATTCAAAGATCGTGCGGATCTTGTTACGGAGATGATGCTCGTCAAACACTATTTTTATCGCGGAATTGCCGCACGCGAGGGTTTGGATTATTAAACTTCCTCTTCACCACCACCAATATCCAAATCTACAGGACCTTCACTTAATTTTTTCTTTGCTAAACGATCCAACGCTTCAAGCTCATCTAATTCTTCATCTTCTTCTTCATCTTCCTCTTCTTCAACCTCATCTTTTTTTGCTTCAGGATCTTCAACACCTTCAACGGCGGCCTTTTCCTCCTCGTCTACTTCCTCCTCTTCCTCATCCTCTTCATCGTGACCAAGAGTCGCGAGGCCGTTTGTGTCGTCAATTTCGTCAGAAGAATCCCAATCGTTTGGTCCGTGAAATGTCATAGTCATAGAATCGATTTATGTGTCTGCTAGGATATAAAAGCTGTTTTATGGAATCAAGAGCTCAGAGTGTGTATAACTTTTTTCGAGTGGCGTCAAATCAACTGATGAGTTAACCTACCCCCATGCTCTATCTTCTCATAGTGTGTGGATTTATTCTCCTAGCTGGACTTGTTATTTGGCTGGATCGACGACGCTCCCAGCCATCAATAGATCCACAGGCTCTCCTGCTCATCCAACAGCGTGTGGAAGCCTTTAATCAGGATGTCAGAGGCTCACTCACGGAAAACGCGCGACAACAGCAAGCGGCAAGCTTTCAGATGACCAATGCGGTGCGCGATGTCACAGAGAGGTTGGTAAAGATTGAAGAAACAAATCGCCAGGTTCTAGGATTTTCCGGTCAGCTGGAAAACCTTCAGCGTATTCTCACCAATCCAAAGCAGCGCGGAATTCTAGGAGAATACTATTTGGAGACCTTGTTGAAAAATATTTTTGCTCCCAGCCAATACCAGATGCAGTATAAGTTCAAGGACGGGGAAATCGTGGATGCGGTGGTCTTTGTACGTGAACACCTCGTGCCTATTGATTCCAAATTCAGTCTAGAAAACTATAATCGATTGATTGAGGAAACGAACGAAGAAGAAAAAAACCGACTGGAAAAATTGTTCGTAAACGATTTAAAACAACGCATCCTGGAAACGTCCAAATATATTCGACCGGAAGAGGGGACGATGGACTTTGCATTCATGTTTATCCCGCATGAAGCGATTTATTATGATCTGTTGATCAACAAGATCGGTGCTGTTACCGATGATACAGAAAGTTTGATTCAACGAGCGGCGGCAAAGTACCATGTCATTATCGTATCGCCCACGTCTTTCTCGGCTTATCTACAAACGGTATTGCAAGGTCTAAATGCTCTTAAAATTGAGGAACAGGCCAAGGAGATTCGCTCACGCATCGCCGATCTCTCGCGACACCTAGGAGCGTATGAGCAATATTTCCAGGGCGTTGGAAAGCACCTAGGGACAACTGTGAGTCAATATAATTTAGCGAGTAAAGAGCTAGGCAAAATTGATAAGGATGTATTACGCGTAACAGGGGAGAGTTCTGGATTTCAACCTGTGCTCGTCGAGAAGCCGTCCCAGGAAGATTAACTATGTCGTTCCGCCCATGGATAAAACGTGTTGCCGCACTCTTTGTATTCGGCTTCGTTTTATGTATTGGTATGATCGTACATGTTCAGCTCCGATATTGGTCAACACAGATCCCAACTGACCCACCTTTTGAACTTGGCATGATCTTAGGTGCAAGTGTCTATGAAAAAACACAGACACCTTCCACGGTGCTGCAGGATCGTTTGGATACAGGGATTGATGCCTATCAACAAAAAAAGGTAAAAAAACTTTTAATAACTGGAGATGATGGGGGATATAAACGAGATGAGATTTCCACCATGAAAAAGTATCTCCTGGATCACGGAGTTCCTGAACAAGATATTTTTATTGATTTTCATGGGTATCGAACCTATGAAAGTTGTAAAAATCTTTCAAAGTTTCTTCCACCTGGGAATCATGCCTTAATCATCACCCAACGATTTCACTTGGGACGAGCTCTCTATCTTTGTACAGAGCTTGGTCATGATGTTCACGAGGGCGTGGCAGACAAACAAATCTATGATGATTTGTCCTATTTCTGGGCTCGAGACCTCCTTTCTAGCGCAAAAGCCTGGTGGGATATCAATATCTGGGACCCAAAAACCCCAATAAAAGGCTAACCCTCCTAGCTCTGGACAAAATCGCAATTTTGTAGTAGCCTACGTGATTCCAGTGGCGCCGGTTGATAGAACATTCATAAAATAAGATCAGCCGAGTCGTCGTTCATCGAGTGCACGCCTGAGAGGCGTGCCCTTGGGTCACGCTTTGTCTTTATCAGGCGTGGAGGCCTTTCGCAGTTCACATGGGCCATGCGGCCCCAGGAGAAAACAGGAGCGGTTCCATGCAACGAGAGAGAACAGGCAAACCATCGCACCGGCTAACAGGTCTCGACATCATGGCAGGATTGAGCTGGCTTGGAGGCTGGCTCTGGTGGCTCTTCCAGCTTCCCTGGTACGTGCTCGTGGGCTACAGAGGCACGTTCTACGCCTTCAGCGAAGACGAAGAGAAGGACTTCGCCGATGCGTACGCCATGGATCCCGGCGGCGGGTTCTGCATCTACGTGCCTCGCGGAGGGATCTTCCGACGAGGATGGGTGCGGCCTGGCAGTACTGGAGATCGCAGGCGCAGACTGTACATCGAGCGGCGCTGGCATATGAGCGTCACCGACTTCTTCGTCTCTGACAGCGAGGGGAGTCGGCGGCGTGTCCACTTCCGGCCGACCAGGATGCTCCTCGGCTGGATCCAGGACGGCGAACCCAGTGATATGCGACTCAGCGCCTACATCGTCGCGCTGGAGAAGGACAACACCGCTCTCCATGATGACATCGGGCGTCTCCGAGAGGAGCGGGCCGATCTGCGCCAGAGGATCGCGATTCTCGAGAAGACGATCGAGAGGAACGATCTCAGGAGCAAGATCGATCGAGCCATCGACAGTGGTGACGAAGGTGCCGACGGCGGTGACGGTATGCCACCGGCCAAGGAGGTCTTCCGCCGCCTTCAGGCAGCCACCAAGCACCTCCCAGGAATCATCTCGCTACTGCAGGAGGGGATCCGACTCTGGCACGAGAGAACAAGGCGGGGGAATCCTCGCATCCCCGCTGCACTGCGCCAGGCGCAACTGATGCTCTCAAAGCTCGTTCCCGACAAGGAACTTCGCGATGAGCTGTTCAGCGAAGAGATGGAAGGCAGCACGGATATCGGATAGCGCGGCTCTAAGGCCGCAGAGAAAAGACAAGGAACCCGCAGAGTAGGGGGTTCCAAACTTCTTTCTCTGCGGCTTCTTTGTTATCACAATATGCGTCGCACAA
>VGLT01000044.1 GCA_016866635.1 Candidatus Uhrbacteria bacterium | reverse complement strand
TCCAGTTAAAGTTAAATTATTATAATACATGTCACGAGAAAGTGTTGTCGGGGCATTGATCGTGACATCCCCATCAGAGCCAGCAGAGAATGGGTTGATCGTGTTATAGTTTGAATCCGCATAACTTTTTCGTACTGGATCATTTCCAGAGTTCGGATCAGTTGTTATTTGTGCTGAATCTGCCGTAAATGTTTGAACCTGGGACCAGGTTCGTGCTTTATCTAAAAACGTTTGATCAATTAAACCATCCGCTCCTGCAATTACAGCTTTATTAGCATCTGCTACACCGGCAGAAGATGCTTTTGCATTCTTCGACATCAATATCAAGTGTGCACCCGTGGCACCTAAATCCGTTCCATTCGCTTGTTCAGAAACGGTTGCCCCTTCAGCAATACCTTTTGTATTCTCGTCCAAGTTTGGAGCACCTGCTACCGCAACACTGTCTGTATAATCTTTTGATTTATCCCAGGTTACAAGTTCATGCTGACCATACACAAATGTTGGTTCAGCATCGTATTTGAATGGAGATGATCCATCTAATGCTGTAGTTTTATCCAGGAGATCATTCAGATAGCGGATATGGGCAAAATCCGTAATAACAACACTAGCACCCACTCGATGTTCACGAACCACCCCGACCGTCTGAACACCCTGACGTGAGACGCTTTTAATATTTGTAAGCGCCGTTCCGGTTAAAGTACATACAATATGCTCTTTCTTTGAGCTGTCTCCATCCAAAGTAAAAAAGTAAGTTCCATTTGGAAGAACAACCAAATCATCATCTGTTATTGATTGGAGAGTCGCCGAAGTTCCTCCCACAGCAATTTTAGTCGCTAGGGAGGTACGGAAATCTGCTACGATTTTTGCAAGTTTGCTAGACATAGTTTAATTCATTATATCATTGATCTGTTTGTAAACCATCTAATGAGACGTTTTGCTTCTGTCGATATGCCTTTGGCAACCGATTTTCGAAGGTGAATACATCCCAAAACATCAAATAATCAAAGTCAAAATACCCGATTCCTTCTGGGATCATTTTGATACTGATCTTACGAAATTTACCAGTTCTTAGTTTAATCTCCATGAGATACGCATAGGCATTCGTCACGTCATCTCCTCCAATCTGGGCCTGTCCAATAAAATGCGAACCTACCGCTTGGCTTTCACTGTAATTCACATAACTTCCACTCCCAACGATCGTTCCCACCTTCGAATATCCGGCTTCATCTATGTTTATCCACACTCCGACCGCTTGATTTGGATCAATAAACCCCTTAAACCGTAGTTTTCTAAACTTCTTCAGAAACTCCGTGTCTAAGAGAAAGTCCTTGCTCTCCCAATAGGCATCAATAGCCGAACCTAAATCATCAAATCCATCAAAAGTGCTGTAAACACTTTGAGTGATCGAATCTCCGACATACAGACTCGCTCCATCTTGGATCGCCATCTTCCCGCTATAACTCACAATATCAACGGTTCCTGTAAGGAGATTGCACATTAAGATCCGGTTATTGTTATTTGCAGAGGCTGTCTTACAAAACACCATAATCCATCGATCATAAGAAGCCATCCCACAAGTTGTGTAGTCGTAATTTGAAAACTTGAAATGTGGGAACAAAATCCTTGGTTCAATAGCTGTTCCTGTTGTATTGCGCTGCAGGATAGTCATCTCTGGCTTCGTTGGATTGACCGTGTTCAAAAAGAAGATGCCTTGATTGGTTGAGATCGAGGCTCGAAAAAAAGGAAGTCCAAGCTCTTTACGATAGACCTCGTTCGTTGCGCCTGCATCATCCGCATCTAACGATAACCGATAAGCACTACGTTCTTTCAAAGAATAATAGGCCCCGTCCTGGCCAACCATGATATTCAAGATCGCATCTCCACCTTCATCCTGGGGAAATTGGAATCCTTCCCCTGCAACCCTTGGAGAGGAATAACTGAAATCAGACACGCCTTTTCGATTGGAGTCCTCCCATTGATACCCAGAGGTCACTTGAGCCGTTGTAACATCCGAGAATGTGATGTTAAACGCTCCTGTTGCGTAATTGATCGTTCCCGTTCCTCCTCGATTCGAGGTCAAAGTTCCATCAAGATTATCCGTGAATGATTCAGCTCCTGCGGCAACTGTGGAGGCGAAAGAAACCCCGAAACAAGTGCGCCTGGCGCCACCAGCCTTGAACGCTAATGTCCCAACATAATTTGCCGCCCCAAGCGCACCCACGACCTCGCCAGCTACCGTGGTATACACGGTCGCATTCTGTCGATCAATCCAGGAACCATACAATCCTGTTTTGTCTTTATCTCGGTTCCAAAGAATTGTGCGTCCTCGGTCAATCAAAATATATCCCTTGAAATTGCGGGTATCTTCGAAAATGGCAACGGGAGATGTCGGAAAAAGATTTACTACTTTCCAATAGCCATCTACTCCATTGATGTAAGTAAACGATCCGGCCAAGGAAGAATAGTTGGCAAACGTATATTCAGCCGCAGAAGTAAGTCCGGTTAGGATATCTATCCAGGTAGACGAACCTTTGTTGAAATATTGGATCTTGGTTCCGATCTTTCGATAAAGTACAGTCACGCCTTGTGGTGTATAGCCCTTGTGGAGTCCTGTGACGCTTCCTGCGGCTCCTTCTGCTCCTAACAAGATTCTACCTCCAACTAAGACATTTCGACCGTCCTGGGTCACAAAATTCGAGCCGTCCTGTGCGGCGTCTTTTGGAATGTTCTCTGGGTCGATCAGGTTATGAACGCCTTTTTGGAAGATATCGACGACTTTGTCCATAACGGGCTAGTAATTTTGTAGATTGGCATTCCAAAGAGCGAGACGCTTCAAATAATCATTGAATTGAGTTTGATGGAAATCCGCATAGCTTTTCGCCTTATCGAACAGTTGAATGACCATGTCATCCACACACATCCCATGATAGAGAATATCATGGAAACGAGCAGGGAATACGGGTGTTCCAGCAAGCACCAAATCCGTAGGAACGGCCTTATAATCAAAGGCATAGGTCGCACCCGATGGCTGCGCTCCCATGAATTTCAATGTATTGCTGGCTAAATCCACATAAGCATACCCAGCGTTGTTCAAATATTGGTTTCGATCTGACCAGTTAATAACCTGTACCAAGCTTGTTCCGTTAATACGGACCGCAACAGGCTTGGCGTTGTTTTCTGTAGAATAAGAATTGTCCGTGTAGTTTAGATTTTCTACAAGATAGGAAAAATCACTCGGAAGTGTGATCGAGGTCGTAGAGGTCATTGAACCCGAGGCTTCTTTTTTCAGAATCTCCCAAGGACGGTCATCACAGACCTTGTGATAAATCTTATTCAAGAGAGCTAACTCCTCAGAAGAGGAAAGCTCAGTCGTGTCATCAACGTAAAGTTCAAATTTGGCGATTATTTCAGATGCAAGCATAGTATTTGTTTATATTGTATCAAAGCGTTTCCTTGCGAACAATGTATTCTCATTTGTAGCTGTCTCTGCCATCTTTCGCCACTGTTTTGCATTGTGCTCAAAAGACATGGAAGCCATAAGAGAGCAGGCCGCTTCAAAGTTTGCATTGATGTTTAGAGCCGATAAACAGCATTCTCTCGCTTTTTCTCCTTCTCCATTGTTCCAATGACACAAAGCCTTAATGAAATGAGCGTCCGCCCGCTCAGGAAGCCATTTCCCGATTACCAGGTATTGTTCCAGGGTAGAAATAGCCTTAGCCCAAGCACGACGATAGCCGTACTCACGACCAAGATAGTATAAAATGCGAGCATTCCCAGGGCTTTCTTCTGCGGCTTTCTCGAGCATGCGTAAATTTCGATCAGGATCGAGAGCGTGAGCAGGAGAAAAAGTGAACGTGATACCCACATGACACTTATCGAAGTCAGAGACATTAACCAATTCGTGAATGCGACCATACCAAAAAACATTAGGTTTATTGCGGAACAAACGAGGAACGTGATATTTCATGGTGCCGCTTTTTAATTGAATCCCGATAGCATCCTTTGAGGTCAGCATCAATTCTTTGAGCTGTGGAATTACATCTTCATCAAGATATTCATCTGCATCAATCGAAAGAATCCAATCACCAGTACAAAGACTCTTGGCATAGTTTCTCGCCTTGGAAAAATCATCCTCCCAGGGTGTAAATCCAATTTTCGCTCCCCATTGTTTTGCAATTTCTACCGTTTGATCGGTTGAACCCGTATCAACAACGATAATCTCATCCGCCTCTCTCACGGAACGCAGACATCGAGGAAGCATGACTTCTTCATTCTTTGCAATAATCGCTACCGACAACTTACAGCATCTTTGCTGAAATAATTTCTTATCATGTTCCCATCGTTCTTGATTCAGTACTCGTTTATAGTGTTCATCCATTGGAGCGGTCTTAAACACGGGATGATTGTGATCGAGCTTGGCTTGTTCACACCAAGCATACTTGCCCATGGCATCCGCCTTGATACGTAACTCATCATCACAAAAATTGTGAAAGTATCCCGTATAAAAAAACTCTTGATTCTTTAATTTCTCTAAGAGCTTCTTTGAGGCCAACCAGTGTGTCGGTTTCCTTGAATGCTGGTCATTCAATCCAACCAGCCAATAGTCACCTTTTATGGCGAATTCATGGGCTAAATCAATAGATTTTGGATACGGTAACGTATCATCTCCTAGAAAACACACCCAATCTCCTTTCGAGGAATCTACTAGTTTCTTCACCATTTTGGGCGCACCAATGCGTTCAGTGTCTTCTGTGTAAAGAATCTCATGATCAATCGTAATCGCCTCTTTCAAGCATTCAAGCAACCTCGGAATGTTCTGAGGACGGATCACTGGAATGACCACGCTGATCATATCTTTTTCCGTCCTATAAGGTAGGAATCGATCTGTGCTTCCTCGCAAACTTCAATATCGAGTAAATCGCTAAATAAAAGTGTTAGAGCATCTTTTCTAATATTCCAATAATGAGGGGGATTG
Organism: Candidatus Uhrbacteria bacterium; assembly: GCA_016866635.1. Classification (GTDB taxonomy): domain Bacteria; phylum Patescibacteriota; class Patescibacteriia; order 2-12-FULL-60-25; family 2-12-FULL-60-25; genus VGLT01. The sequence goes on along the minus strand of VGLT01000044.1, from coordinate 2,072 downwards.
TGATAATGAATTGTGTGTGGAGCAGTGATCGCAAACCATCCTCCTGGTTTCAAAATACGAATCACCTCTTTCGCCCATTCATGTGGATGGGCGACGTGTTCCAAGCAACTTGAAGAAACAACGCAATCAAATGTTTCATCATCAAAAGGCATCGCTTTCGGATCAGGGGCAACCACATCCACATTTGGCCCCGCCGCAATATCAACGCCAGTATAAATCTGTTTTTCAAAGATCGGTTTTAATGATCCATTCACATCATAACTTCCTACATCACAAACCAGATCTCCATCTTTAAGACGCCCAACGATTTGTTCAATCAATTTATAGGCCTGGATGTGCATATCAAGTGTTTATCCCAACCCCCATAAGGGGCTAGGGAAAGACTTGAGAAGCCTATTAAGGCGTCACGGTCTTATAGGTAATCACGATCTTCAATGTTCCATCGCCGGAAACTGGATTGCCTGAGGCAACCGAAAGATTTACAGCGTTGTTATACACAAAGGTCGCTCCTTCGATAGGAACAAAAGATTCTTTCTGATCGCCAGTTGCAGCAAGCAAGTCGACGTTATCAAAAAGTTTTGTTCCACCCTGTGTCACGATCATGTTGACGTTGCTTGAATAAGCAACTGTTCCGAAGGTTAATATACCTTCTACCGAAAGAATCTCGGTATAGCCGTTCGTGGGAGCGGCGGCAACAAGTTCTTTTGGCGTTGAATTCAAAGCGAGAATTTCGCTTGAGTTCAAAGAGATTGAAGCGGTCGTGATGTCGTTTGAACCGGTAGCGCCTGTAGGACCGGTTGGACCCGTAGCGCCCGCTGCACCCGTATCTCCGGTTGCACCGGTTGCCCCCGCCGAACCCGTAGGACCCGTAGGACCAGTCGCCCCATCAGCCCCAGTTGGACCGGTTTCACCGGTTACTCCTGTTGGGCCTGTTGCGCCATCAGCTCCCGTAGGACCGGTTGCTCCATCCGCCCCTGTTACGCCAGTATCACCTGTGGCGCCCGTTGGTCCAGTTGGACCCGTCGCACCCGTCGCACCCGTGGCCCCAGTTGCACCACCAGAACCAGTCGGTCCCGTTGGACCTGCGCCCACCAGTTGCCAAACAGCTCCTGCGGCTTGGTTATCCGTACATACATAGAGCTGTCCGGTTACGGTATCGAGCCAATAAGACCCAACCTCATATCCTTCTGTCGAATCATTACCTGAACTTGGCCCTGTGGTTGCCGTCGGATTCCCTTGACCTTCACCGATTGGGGACATGTCGTCCCAGGATGGTTCAGCCGAGGAACCTGAGTTGCGCCACACGTGACCATTGGTCGTATCAATATAGACACAACCTGCGGAAAATTTGTTTGCAAGAGTGGCAAGCGTTGCAGGAGAACCTGCGCCGCTCGCACTGATGATCAACCCATTGTAATCGGCTTCGATGACGATTCCAGCGAGTGATGAGTCTGTTCGTGGCATAGTCCTTTAATCAACTGGAGCAGCCGCCCCTTAGATTTCCCAAGAAAGCGGCTGCATGCCAGATAATAAGTTAACGAGCCAACAACACGTTGAGGAACTTCTTGCTTCCATCCGTGAAGGTTTTGATACCTCCAAGGTAAGACGAGAAGACGTTTGTTCCACGACGGTCTGCCGTTGGACGCATATCGACTTCCTTCATGTCTTGCAATACCGCATCGATAGCTCCCTTCTTACCGAAGTAGCCATGAATGCAGTTCTTGCTCCACACATCAGCCACAGCGGCCAAAGTTTCAGAAACCGTCAAAGCACCAGATCCGATGCCTTTAATGGTCATCTTCGTGGAAGCAATAACATCGGTTGCCGAGAGCTTAAAGGTATCAGTCACAAGCACCTGATTCGCCGCAGAGAGCGCAACCTGGTTAGCGTTGGTCGTACCTGGATTGTTGATGGCAGCCACCAAGTTTGCACGAGAAGCGGCCGCATTGGCACCGATCAACACGTTACCAGCAGCAACTCCGATCACCGCAACGAATGTCCAGGTGATTCCATTGATTACGACAGTTTCACCGTTTCCTGGATTGGTGTTCAAGAAGAGTTCTGCTGTCCCA
>VGLT01000043.1 GCA_016866635.1 Candidatus Uhrbacteria bacterium | reverse complement strand
GTTTTTGTTTCTCATTGTCATGCCTGTACTCCTCATCAATAAACACGCAGGAGGTTCGCTTGGCTTACTAGATTTTGTCGGTGTCGCAGTTTGGCTTCTTGGCTTTTACTTTGAAGCAGTTGGCGATGCGCAACTGGCAAGGTTTATCAAAGACCCGGCAAACAAAGGTAAGCTCATGCAAAGTGGACTGTGGGCATACACGCGCCATCCAAATTATTTTGGTGAGGTTACACAGTGGTGGGGCATCTGGCTCGTAGCACTTTCTGTACCGAACAGCCTATTTGCAATGATCGGCCCGCTGACTATTACTTTTTTAATATTGAAAGTTTCTGGCATTCCAATGTTGGAAAAAAAGATGGCCGAGCATCCGGACTTTGCAGAGTACAAGCGTCGAGTGAGTGTTTTTATTCCGATGCCTAGAAGATAATCTTATGATTAATGTAGATTTTATTGGACTATTTTTATTACTCGCCGGATTTGTTATCGGCCTTGGGGCGGTGACGGTGATTGATATTCACGGATTTCTGGGGCGCAAATCACAATATTGGACCGAAGCGACGACGCGCACGCACAAAGTGACCAAGCCCATGATCTGGGCTGGTATTGCTCTTGCGATAATTGGCGGTGCGATATTTTTTAGAAATGAGCAATTTGCCGGTATCTCAATGTACCTCACTGTCATTGCGGGGGTGCTTATTGTAAACGGCTTATTTTTGTCTTTCAGCGTAAGCCCATATCTTTTACAGAAAGAAAAAGAGGGCAAGTCGGGTGAGCTTTTACCACAATCTTGGCAGAAGAAAATAATGAAGAGTTTAATTTTTTCTGATCTGGGCTGGTGGGGTGGACTTGCGCTTGTTGTTTATTATCTTGTATTGCGATGAAGATAAAAAAAGTACAAGTTAATGATAAAATGTAGACCGGCTTTCGAACTTCGTCCAATACACACCGCCACACAAGAAGCTTCGTTTAACGCGAAGTTTTTTGATTTTTTGTAAGCATGAATAATCATCGTCTATCGATTTTTCAGGAAATGTCACCGTCAAGCGTGGGATGTCCTATATTAGGCGTGTTGATTTGCGATGGATAGAAGATGTGGTATCTTCAAAACGTATTTTATGAAAAAATACTATTTCTTTATTTTGTGCTTCGGATGGAGCGTATTCAGTTTTATAACGCCGGCTTCCGCGGCTCTGCGTTCAGATGGGTTTGTTGATCCGCTTATATTACAGGGTGTAGATAACACACCCCTCTCTGCATCGGAAGCGTTTACCGAGCTTAAGAAAAAAGCGTTAATGGTCGCCCCATCATTGTTGGAACGTTTTCCCACACAGGCTTCTGGCCTGACCACGGGATTGTCACAGAAATCGTATCTGGGACGACTGCTCGTGACGGCCAAGGATCCAAATGCTGTTTGGTTTATCTCGCCACAGGACGGCAAACGATATTATTTTAATGGAGAGGATTATTCGTATTCGTATTTCCGTGCCGCGATGTTTGATTCCGTTCCACGCGATAAATGGATTTTTATCTCGCTCTCCAAACAGCGGCTCGAGGAGCGCGTGGGGACAACGCGTTTGGTAGAACACACGATTTCTTCTGGCAAAACGGCGACCCCAACCCCGACCGGTCGCTATTCCGTCTTATCCAAAAATCCAAAAGCATGGTCGCGACTTGCGGGTTTATGGATGCCTTCCTGGATGCAATTTACTCCGCGCGGACATGGGATTCATGAATTACCCGTTTGGCCGAGCGGACGACGAGAAGGAGTCAACCATCTTGGCAAGCCCGTGTCGCATGGATGTGTTCGTCTTTCACCAGAAACAGGGAAAAGTGTTTACGAATCCGTTTCCGTGGGAACCCCTGTCGTGATTGTAAGATAAAAAAGAACATCTCTCGACGTCTCCATTTTCTTCTGCCATACTTCTATGACGCTCGTCTTTTCGGGCCAATTTTGCTATGCAGGAACGAATTATCATTCGCGGTGCGCGAGAGCATAACCTAAAAAATATCAGTTTAGATATCCCGCGCAACAAACTTGTCGTCTTTACGGGTTTGTCCGGTTCGGGCAAGTCGAGTTTGGCGTTTGATACCATCTTTGCTGAAGGCCAGCGCCGCTATGTGGAATCGTTATCTGCGTACGCTCGACAATTTTTAGGTCAGATGGACAAGCCGGATGTGGATGAGATCGAGGGACTTTCACCAGCTATTTCCATCGACCAAAAAGCGCACTCAGCAAATCCACGCTCAACCGTCGCAACGATCACAGAAATCTATGATTACATGCGCGTGTTGTTTGCACGCATTGGTCATCCGCATTGTCCGATCTGTCTCAAGCCGATTCGTAAAATGACCGTGGATGAGATGGTGGATGCGATTTTAAAGAAGACCGTGGAGGTTCATACGAGTGGAAAAAATAAAACCGCCAAAAAAACAACGGATGAGGTAAAAATTCTCGCTCCGGTCGTTCGGGGAAGAAAAGGGGAGTATCATCAGCTTCTGCAAGATTTTTATTCACAAGGGTTTCTTCAGGTACGTGTTGATGGAAAATATTATTCTTTGCGCGATAAAGTTCCCCTGAGTCGTTATCATCAACACACGATTGAGCTGGTCGTTGATCGTGTTCCGATTGGCTGGCCCATCGAGGGAAACAAAGCCCTTCGATCCCGACTTGCAGAAGCGGTAGAAGCTTCTCTGGATAGAGCTTCAGATTCTGTTCTCGCGATTCTTGATGATGGAACCGAGCACCTCATGTCTGGTCGATTTTCTTGTCCGGACGATGGATTTGCATTTCCCGAAATCGAACCGCGCCTCTTTTCCTTTAACTCACCGTATGGAGCATGTCAGACCTGCCATGGACTGGGAACAAAAGAATTATTTTCGGAAGAAATTTGTGAGGCGTGTCATGGTGCTCGACTGAGGACAGAAGCGCTCCATGTCTTTTTGAACAAAAAAAGCATTGTGGATGTGACGGCCATGCCTATCAACGAAGCGGCGGACTTCTTTTTGGGATTGGAGTTGAATAAAACAGATGTGACGATTGCGGCACCGGTCATGAAGGAAATTATCGGTCGTTTGTCTTTTCTTTTAGATGTAGGGCTTGAGTATCTGACGTTAAATCGCATCGCGGGATCGCTTTCCGGTGGAGAGGCTCAGCGTATTCGACTCGCCTCGCAAATCGGTTCGCGACTCGTGGGGACGCTTTACATTCTTGATGAGCCGACCATTGGTTTACATCAGCGTGATAATGCACGATTGATCCAAACACTTCAGAAACTTCGTGATCTTGGAAACTCTATTATCGTTGTGGAGCATGATGAGGACACGATCGCGGCGGCAGATTATCTGATTGATATTGGGCCCGGCGCTGGGAAGCACGGGGGAAAGATTGTTGCGGCCGGACCACTGCCAGACATTCTCAAAGATACAGACAGCTTAACGTGTGCGTATTTGCGGGGTGACAAAGTCATTCCTTATCCATCAAAACGGCGAGGGCCAGCTAAAGAATGGGTGAAGGTGGAAAAGGCAGCAGAGAATAATCTAAAAAATTTGACCGTCAAAATTCCCTTGCGTCGATTCACGTGTGTGACGGGTGTTTCCGGTTCAGGAAAATCCACTCTCATGATCGATATTTTGTATCGCGAATTAGCGCGTCGGTTAAATGGCTCAACCGTAAAATCTGGGAAACATAAGTCTATCAGCGGAGTGGAGTGGCTCGACAAAATCGTCGACGTGGATCAATCGCCGATCGGAAGAACACCACGATCAAATCCCGCGACGTATACAGGAATTTGGGATTATGTCCGTGAGATTTTTTCGTTAACCGCGGAAGCGCGCATGCGTGGCTACAAGGTTGGTCGATTCTCATTCAACGTTTCCGGCGGACGCTGTGAGCACTGCGAGGGAAACGGACAGATTGCGATCGAGATGCATTTTTTACCTACCGTGTATGTGCCGTGTGATATTTGTAAGGGGAAACGATTTAATCGAGAAACGCTCGAAGTAAAATATCGTGACAAAAATATTGCAGAGGTTCTCTCGATGACGATTGAAGAGGCGAGCAAATTTTTCCACGACATCCCACATATTCACGATCGTACAAAAATTCTGGAAGAAGTTGGTCTTGGATATCTACAACTTGGTCAATCCGCGACGACGTTGTCTGGGGGAGAGGCGCAACGCGTCAAACTCGCGACGGAACTTGCGCGGCGAGATACGGGAAAAACATTCTACTTGTTAGACGAACCAACCACAGGACTTCACTTTGATGACATTCGGAAATTATTGGAAGTGCTTCATCGTTTAGTTCAACGAGGAAATACCGTGGTTGTGATTGAGCACAATCTTGATGTGATTAAAAATGCGGATTGGATTATTGATTTGGGGCCTGAGGGAGGGGACAAGGGCGGCCACCTTGTTGCAGAAGGAACACCGGAGGATGTGGCAAAGAGTGAAAAGAGTTTTACAGCGAAATATTTGAAAAAGACATTGCGAAAGCGTTAAATTCTCTCCCTTCGAAAGGGGGAAGATCAGCATGATCGACCCACAAATCAAACTCAAAAATAAACAGCTTCCCGAAACACCGGGCGTGTATTTGATGAAAGATGCGCACGGAAAGATTTTGTATGTGGGCAAAGCCGTCTCGCTTAAACGGCGCGTCATGCAATATTTTACCAAGCCGCATGGCGAGCATATCGAGGAGATGATGTTGTATGTGCGAGCGATTGATTGGATTCCAACCGGGACAGCGATTGAAGCGCTTATTTTGGAAGCGAATCTTATCAAGCATTACTGGCCCAAGTACAATATTTTGCAAAAAGATAACAAGAGTTTTTTGTATCTCGTGTTTACCAACGAGGATTTTCCAAAACCACTTTTGATTCGAGGGACGGATTTGGAAGAGGGAAAGAAATACAAAAAAGTGTTTGGTCCTTACACGTCTGGCCTCTCGTTGCGCGCGGCACTTGAGTTGGTGCGCAAAGTTTTTCCATGGTCGACGTGTACTCCAGGACAAAAGCGTCCGTGTTTTTACGTTCACCTAAAACAATGTCCAGGCGTGTGTATTGGTACGATCAGCAAAAAAGAGTATGCCAAGATTATTCGCGACTTGATAAAATTCTTTGAGGGGAAAAAGGATTTTCTTTTACGGCAGTATCGTCGAGAGATGAAAACGGCGGCGAAGCAATTAAAATTTGAACAAGCAGCCGAGCTCCGTCGCAAGATTCGTTTTCTGGAACACATTCAGGACGTGGCTATTATGAAACGAGAAGAGTCTATCACCCCCCCTTACGAAGGAGGGGATGGGGGAGGTGGGAGCGGGTTGTTCGGCCGCATCGAGGGCTATGACATCTCCAACATTTCTGGTACCTCTTCCGTCGGATCCATGGTCGTCTTCGAAAACGGAGCTCCGAATAAATCCGAGTATCGTAAGTTTAGAATTAAGTTGGTGAAAGGGTCGAATGACGTTGCATCACTGCAGGAAGTTTTGTTCCGTCGTTTTCGGAATGTTTGGAGAAAACCGAAGGTGATTTTGATTGATGGGGGATTGCCACAGGTTCATGCGGCAGAAACAATCCTTCAGTCATTGAATATCTCTATTCCCTTGGTGGGAATTGCCAAAGGTCCGGAGCGAAAGCGCAATGATCTATTTTTTTCTTCCAACGCGGACGAGTCTTTTCGTGCTCTGTGTCTTGAGCATCACACGCTGTTAGAAAAAGTGCGCGACGAAGCTCATCGTTTTGCGATCACGTATCATCGAAACCTGCGTCGCAGAACCTCTTTGCGATAGTGTGGTATACTTTTTTCATCTATGAAAAACAAAAATCATTATACGTGGGTGTGGGTGATCGTGCTTATTGTAGGAGCACTGGTTGCGTGGATTGTTTTAGAAGAGCGGGGAGTGGTAAAGCCATTTCTCCCTCGACAAGAAAACTCCGGTGCGAAGATGACCCAGGAACGCGGCGCGTTTGGATCGATCATGAGTCCGGATGGACAATGGCGTGTCGTGGTACGAGAGACGGGCGATGCCCGCAAGACCATCACACATACAGTCGAGCTCTCTGCTGTACGTGAAAAGAATACGCGTACACTTATTTCGATCGAAGAAAAAGCCAAAGGCTCAGATATGATGGTTCCAGGTACGAACGCCTGGAGATCAGCGGGGTGGTCTGCAGATGGAACCAAGGTGTATTATGTGACTCAGCCACAATATTATGGAGGCTTTGATTGGCAACCACCAGAAACGTTTGGTAATAAATTATTTGAAGTAGATGTTGCCTCCAAAAAATCTGTCCAACTCATTTCTTTGAACACAAGCGCGTTGCTGGGAGAGGGATATCTCGATGTGTATCCGCAAAAAGATCGTGTCGTGTACATGCTGAATGATGAGCTCTTCTTGAATCGTTTAGGAGGAGGGGATAAGACCCCATTGCAAAATCCAGGTGTCATTCGTGCCATGCTCAACCCGGCGGCAGATAAGATCGCGGTGGGAGTGATAAAAAATCTTTCTCCTCAAAAAGGAATAGAAGAACTCCAAGAGGGGGACATTAAAGATTACTACGGTGTGATTGATGGAAAGACCGGGGTCTATAAACAACTGGGGGAGGGATCTGATCTCAAACGTTGGATCGATGATAAGACGCTCTTGGTCGGTGATAAGAAGGTAAAAGTGGGAAATTAAGTTGTCCACATCAAACAGAAAAAGAACAAAAATTCCTCTCAACAAAGAGGAATTTTTGATATCTCAGAACCTTTGACCGGTTCAGTAAAGTGGCATAGAATGTAATTAAGTGGCACAAAGTGGGAAAGTAAAAAAGTGTTTAATTTCTCACCTCTGCCACTTTCAAGTACTTAAATCGACCTATGTTCATTGGCGAATATCATCACACGCTCGATGACAAAGGTCGGTTAGCCATCCCGATCAAGTTTCGACCTGCCTTGAGCGGAGCCGAAGGGGCATCGGGAGCGGTCATCACCAGGGGACTGGATCGTAGTTTGTTCCTTTACACCAAGAGTGAATGGCAGGTGTTGGCACAAAAGCTCGCCGCCCTCCCGCTCGGTCAGGCAGACACGCGTGCCTTTGCGCGTTTGATGCTCGCTGGGGCGATGGAAGTCGAGATCGACGGATCGGGTCGCGTGAACATTCCAGAATATTTACGCACCTACGCCGGTCTTAAAAAAGACGCCGTCATTGCCGGTCTCTACAATCGCATGGAAATTTGGGATGAGTCGACGTGGAAGACCTACGCCTCAAAGACCGAAGAGCAGGGGAATGATATTGCAGAGCGCTTAACCAATCTTGGAGTCTAGTATGCCGTCCATCCATCAAGCGGTTCTCATCGAGGAGACCATGCATGTTCTTGATGTGAAACCAGGAGGACGTTACCTGGACGCGACATTGGGAGGCGGGACGCACACGCGTCATCTCTTGGAGCGATCAGCGCCCAATGGAATGGTGCTCTCATTTGATGTAGATCGTCGTGCGCTGGAACGGGCTCGTACGGAGCTCGTGCCGTTTGCGGATCGTTGGAAGGGGGTTGAGACCAATTTCCGTCAGATCGAATCGGCAGCGCGTGAGCATGGATTTGGTTCGGTTGATGGCATCCTGTTCGATCTCGGCATTTCCTCTGACGAGCTCAGTGATCCATCCCGAGGTCTCTCGTTTCTCCAAGATGGTCCGCTCGATATGCGACTTGGTCCAAAAGCAAATGAGG
>VGLT01000042.1 GCA_016866635.1 Candidatus Uhrbacteria bacterium | reverse complement strand
GTCTTTAGTGCTGGCCGTGTATTTTTTTATCAGCTGGAGATTGTTTCCACACACGAATGATACAACACTGCTCGTCCGTACAGCGGCGATCGGATCATTTGTTCTTTTGAACGTTGTGTTATGGATTGGTCCGTGGTCACGTTTTTCGGCACGCGTACGCAACGGGTACAAACACCGTCGCCACTTGGGGGTTGTGACATTCTTTTTAGCGCTCCTCCATTTCGCGTTCGTTTTTCCTTCGCAGTTCGGCTCCTCCTTTGCGAACGTTTTTCTTTCCTTTTTTACCTTTTTCGGTTTCACCGCCTTGTTCATCATGTTTTGGATGGCGCTCACCAGTTTTGATTGGCAGCAAAAGCATATTGGTCAGGCACGCTGGGCCAAGATTCATCTCCTGCTGTTTGTCTTATACGCCTTGATCGCGGGATATGCCATTTGGATAAACGATTCTCACGACATGCCTATTCCACCGTACCAATGGGTCGTGATGGCCACGTTTTTTCTTTTTTGGATCGTGGTTGCGCCCTGGGGGTTGATACCGCGGCTCATGAAATATCTACACGGTTGGAAGCAGGTACATGTGTTGATTCATATCGGTTTTCTGTCGCTTGTGCTACATGCGTGGTTGGCCTATGTGGTTATTGCACCGATGTGGCTCAAGACGGCCTTTATTTTGATCGTGAGTTTTACCTGGGGATCGCATCTGATTGGATGGGTGATCAAATGGCGGGAACATACACGATTACTAAAGACCGCAGAACGATCACAGCAAATCATGATCGATGGTAAAGAGTATTGGTCGGTGGGAAAGCCGGAAGATTTTGTTGATGGTCGTGGCAAGAAATTCTTAATAAAAAATTTACCCATCGCTGTTTTTCGTCACAAGGAAAAATTTTTTGGCTTATTTGCGATGTGCGCCCATCAAAAGGGTCCTATGGAAAAAGGAAAAATCGTTAACGGGTATGTTGAGTGCCCATGGCATGGCTGGCAATACTCCTGTGAGACCGGCCAAGCCCCCCCAGGCTTCCACGACCAACTCGCCTTTTATCCGTGCGTGGTTCAAGAGGGGATGGTATGGGTGAGTTCTGTGCCAAAGAGAGCGGAGTAACTCTATTTCTTTAACTCCTGTAATAACCTATCGATTTCATCACGGTCGGCCTGTGCTGCGTAGGAAGAGTCTACGGCCAGGGCCGCAGTTAATCGATCCAATGAGGCTCCTGCTTCTTCCCAGGTAGGTGTAGATTCAGGAAATTGGTCATGAACACGATCCATTAATCTTTTTAGCTCAGATGCTTTTTTCTTGACCTGCTGCCGATCATCCTTTTGATAAGCGTGATCCTTAACACCGGGTGATACCTTGGGTGCAATCTCGACCATCGGTCCCTTGGATGGGAAGCGCCATTCTCTTTCAAATTCAGAGGCGAATTTTCTCATCCAGGCTTCTGCATCTTCAGACGTTCTTAATTTATTGATATCGTTTTTTGCCCGGGTAAAAATTTCCTCTGCCCAAGCGCTGGCTTGAGTTGTTTCCAACTTGTTTTCTGCCTTATTCGTGAGCGTCGGCTTACGTTCAGGTTTTTTTGCAGCGGCTTCAGATGCGGCACCAACACTCGCCAGGAGCGTGGCTCCCATGGCCACTTTTTTTACGGCTCTTTTCATCGATTCAAAAGGTGATTTCATATGAAGCTCATGATACGCAGATCTCTCTTTTCTGAAAAGCCAAGTGTCAAGGATTGAGTTGATTTAAATGGAAATATACATTAATCTTAGGCCACGCCGCGGTGGCGAAATTGGCAGACGCACCAGCCTTAGGAGCTGGCAACCGCAAGGTTGTGAGAGTTCAAGTCTCTCCCGCGGCACCATCGAGCTGAGCTCGACTATTTCCATCTCCAACTTGTTTTAATATACCAGCGTTTTGTATTCAGTAATCGATGCGCAGGTTGTGCAATGCGGAGGCTGTGTGTACCCCGGATTCGATTGGAGACCAGGTAGGCATACGAGGGACGAATCAAAAAGAGAGCAGGATATTCGTCTAAGATAGCTTGGGCCAATTGGACTTGAATTTTGCGTGCGGCTTCTGTAGATGTTGCAGTGGTAAGAGCGGCGAGAGCGTTATCTACTTCTTTATCAGATAAGTTTGAGAGATTGAGCCCACGGTCTGAGGTGTTTTTGCTGGACCAAAACGGTGACAAATCTTGTTGCGCAGAGAGCAGGACATTCCACATCAACACTTGATAGGCACGTTCATCCAGGGACGTGGAGAGAAGCGTGTCCGGATTGCTCACACGAATTGAAACCTGAGCTCCTAAGAGAGACCATCGACGTTTTAGATATTCTGCGACTTGCTGAAGATCGGATTGATCATTTGGTACATCGATAGACAAGGCGAGAGGCGTTGAACTCGCGGTTTTTGATTTGGCAGGAAGACTCCGCACGGTTTGTCCCTCCACAAGTTTCCACCCTTGAGCTTCTAGCAAGGCGCGAGCGGCCTCAATGTTTGGGGCCGTTGAAGAAGAACCCGTATCTCTAAAAAATGGAAACGGAGAGCTCACGGTGCTCGCATGGGGCCCAACGATCTCTTGTAGCTCTTGAGTATCAATAGCCAGGGTGAGCGCTTTTCGAATTTTTTTGTCTTTTAACACAGGGTCCTTTGTGTTGAAAAAGGCAACCGTTTCTTGAGGAAGCTCCAACGGGATGCTTTGAAAGTCAAGATTTTTAAAATGTACGGCGTCTTTCCAGGGAACAAAAGCAATAGCATCTACCTGATGATTCCGGGCTGCCTGAAGCGCTCCCACGCGATCTTCGAAGAAGTGAAAGACCCATTGATCAACATAGGGTTTGGTTCCGTGATAGGTATCAAATCGTTTTAGTGTATAGGATAAAATAGTCCCCTTGGAGTCGCGGGTAAATGAGGTGACAGCATAGGGTCCCGATCCAATCGGACGAAGGTTAGCCTCGGCTAAACTCGCATTGGCATTTGCCACACCTTCCCATACGTGGGCGGGGAGAATCCCAAGGGTGAGATCACTCAAAACATTCGGATGCATTTTATCCATCTGGAATTGAACGGTATGGTTGTCGATGCGAATGGGTTTAAGAAAGCGATATTGACTGGTTAAGGGACTCCGCCACGTCGGATCCTTTACGGCTTGATAGGTAAACACCACATCGTCAGCCGTAACCGTTTCCCCATCATGAAAACGAGCATCTTTCCGAAGGGTGATTTCCAGTGTTGTTTGATCCTGCATCCAGCGATAACTATCCACGAGGTCTGGAACAGGCTCTAATGTCTCGTCTAGACGAAACAGCCCAGCGTAGACAAGACTTGCCAGATCGCGATCTACGTCATTCAACGGAGCAAAAAGAGGATTGATCAATTTTGGAGATCCAACCACCGCTTCACTCATCGCTCCCCCCGCTGTTGGCACGATGAGAATGTGTGGCTTTGCGAGATTCCCTAAGCCTAAGAGGATCGCCACAAAGAAGAGAGCGATGCACGCAATAAACACCCGCCATTCTTTGGGGGAAAACACATGACGCACAAGACGCAGTTGTTGGATTAAGGACGGTCGATCTTTGTGGGTGACGGATAGAACAAGCGCGCGATCCGAATGGATTGCGGGTTTAAATTCTTGCGATGTTTCCTTCTTGCGCCGCCAGGGGAAGAGGCGAGATTTCATTTGATTAGGCAAGGATCACGTTTAAGATAGCCATGCCAAAAAAGACACACGAGAGGGCAATCGTGATATAGAAAAGACCTTTTTCCAATCCACGTTTGGTGCGAAAGACGCTCCCATCTCCACCAAAGGCACTCCCTAAGCCAGACCCACGCCGTTGGAGAAGAATGGCTCCAGAAAGCAAAATAGATAAAACGATAAAGGTCACCGAAAGAATCATTTGTCTCATAGCGTTTTGAAGGTACCGTATTGAACATGAACGGTCAACCGGTTCTCCTTCGTATGGGAGCGTGAGAGGGGGACCTGGTCTGTGCTATAATTCAGCGTATGATTCGGATTTTTTCTTGGAAGACCGTTTTGGGGGTGATTGGTTTTCTTGTTTTAATTGGGATCGGGGCGTTTTTGCGTCAGGTATGGGTGTATTATGACGCTATCAAGTCTGGAAAGACAAACCCGATTCTCGAGCGTCGCATGGAGTCATCGTGGAGTAAATTGGTTTCCAATAACCAGGTCAGCCCAGCGGACTTGGCCCGACTCACAGCCGCCGAGACAGCCTCTCTTGGTACGAAGGGGGCAAAACTCACGATCGTCGAATTTATTGATTTTGGTTGTCCGTATTGTCAGGCATCCTTTGCTCCGGTGCGTGAGATGGTGCAGAAGTACAAAGATCAAGTATATTTTGTGGTGCGGGATTTTCCCATTGAAGAAATTCATCCGCGTGCCTTCCCAGCGGCTTTGGCGGCTCGTTGCGCGGCGGTTCAAGGAAAATTTTGGCCCTATCATGATAAGCTCTTCATCCATCAAGAGAAACATGAAGATGAAGATCTCCAGCGATATGCAGACGAAGTAGGTCTCAATGGCCCGGGATTTCGCGCGTGTTATCGAGCGCGTGTCCACGCTTCCGCGATTCAGCAGGATGTACAGGATGCATTGCGCGTTGGGGTTCAGGGCACCCCCACGTTCTTTTTTAACGGCGTCCGTATCCAAGGGAAACTTGATGCCCCAACGCTCGAGTATCTGATCCTGCGTTTTTTGAAAGAAGAGTCTAAATAATATGAAGCGCCTCGTTTTTGTTTTCAGTTGCTTGCTACTTGCTACGAGCTATTTGCTACTCGCGACCGCACCCGCCCACGCCGTTCTTGAAGATACCAAGGGTGTTTTGACTGACAGTAATATTCAGCCAGAGCCACTCACGCTCGGGGTTTCTTTGGGGAGCGTGACGTCTGTTCGTGATTTGAAAGATTACATTGCCTTGGGATATCGCTATGCAATTGGCATTGTGGTTATCTGCGCTATCGTGATGGTGGTTTACGGAGGATTTCGTTATTTGATCGGATCAGCCATGAGCGACGTGAGCAAGGCAAAAAAGATTATTTTTGATGCGTTGATGGGGTTATTGATCGTGCTGGGGGCCTATCTTATTTTGAATACCATCAATCCGGCAACGGTAAAACTCCAAGTTCCAGGATTAACGAGTATTGGAAATCGAGCCGCTTGTTTAGGGTTAGTTGGATGTAAATCTGACAAGGACTGCGCTTCAGATTTAAAAGATCAGAAAAGCTGTGGAGAAAACGCCAAATGCCTATTTATCAATAATAATGAGGGGGTGTGTACTGCTGGCGTTGCGGGAGATCTGTGTCATTGTCCGTCTCCTGGTGGATGCGAGGCAAAATGTCCAAATGGTGATAGGACTTGTAATAACGGTGGAACGGGAGCGGTTGCGTGTCAGACGGGGCTTGGATGTGTCATGAGAATAGATTCATCACTTGCTTCTGGAGATTGGGAGAAAGTTAATCCTGTCCGCCCGACTTGTCGCAAAGTGCGCGAAGTCACACAGATAGAAAATGATTTGGATGATAAACCAAATATCAATGGGGAAGGAAAAAAATGTGTTCGTGATCAAGATTGTAAGATGGGGGCATGCATACGTATTTCAGAAGGGGTTGGATATTGTTCTAATGGTTCAGAAGGCAGCCGCTGTCGTTGTTCAGATAAAGGTTGTTTTACGGCGTGCTATAGCACCGGATTCAAGGAGTTTACTTCATGTAATAACAATAATACTGGAGAAATAGCATGTGACTCTGGACTTGAATGTGTATTGACAAAGAAGGGAAATCGAAAAACCTTTATTGATGGCCAATGGTATTGCCAAAAAACTTCCAAGTAGCCTCGGGACTTGCCTTCCATTTCGATCCGTGATAGCCTCGGCGGCAACATGTCCTCACAAAATAAAATCTCCATTAAGGGAGCCCGCGTTCACAATTTGAAAAATATTTCGATCGATCTTCCCAAAGAGAAGTTTATCGTCGTGACCGGGCTATCCGGATCGGGGAAATCTTCTTTGGCCTTTGATACGATTCACGCAGAAGGACAGCGACGCTATATGGAGAGCCTCTCGTCCTACGCGCGCCAATTTTTGGAGCTTCAAGATAAGCCAGACATTGATGAGATCACCGGACTCTCTCCGACGATCGCTATTGATCAAAAATCCTCTTCCCATAATCCGCGTTCGACCGTAGGGACGGTAACGGAAATTTACGATTTTTTGCGTTTGTTGTTTTCCCGTGCGGGACGAGCGCATTGTACACAATGCGGAAGCCCTGTCGTCGAGCAATCACCACGGGAAATTGCAGAAAAAATTTTGGATCAAACAAAACGCTCCGGAGTCATTTTGCTTGCCCCCATGGTGCGAGAGCAAAAAGGAGAACATAAAGTTGTTTTACAAGGCGCGCAACATGCGGGTTATCGAGAAGTTCGGTTTGATGGAACACTGGTTGATATCGACGAGATGCTTCGCGTTCGAACCGATAAAACCAAGCCGCATACGATCGAGGTTGTCGTGAACACCCTAGAAAAAGGGACAACCATGGTGTTGGAATCCCTCCTTGAATTAGTAAAACAGGCGTTGGAATTGGGCAACGGACTTGTGGTGACCGTTTTGGAGGATACGGCGGAAGAAATACTGTTTTCTCAATCCTTGTTTTGCGCTACCTGTAATCTTTCTTTACCGCCGCTTGAGCCGCGCCTATTTTCGTTCAATTCACCGCATGGGGCGTGCGCCGCTTGCACGGGTCTTGGGACAAAATTGGTGCTTGAGCCGGATCTTGTGATTCCGAACAAGCGTTTGACCATTGCGCAAGGGGCCATCAAGCCCTGGACGCGCATTGCAGGAAATCAAAATAGCTATCTTAAACTCTTGGAAGCGGTTGGACAGAAACACGGTTTTACGATTCATGCGCCACTAAATACATTTTCTGCAAACGCGACCAAGCTTTTATTTGAAGGAACCGGAGAAGAAGGGTATTCCGTAGAGGGAAAGTCCATGGTGTTTGCCGGTATTCTCGCCATGTTGGAGGAGAAATATAAAGAGACCGATTCGGAATATGTACAAAAAGAGATCGAGACATACATGCGTGTGTTGACCTGTCCGGATTGTGAAGGGCGACGCTTGCGTAAGGAAGCGCTGGGGGTGATCGTGTCTGGAAAATCCATCGCGGATCTGGTTCAGGTGCCATTAGATGAGGTCGACTTGTTCTTTAAGAGTCTTGGGCGCGGTCCGGTAAAGGTAAAACCATCCAAGGTGCATCGTGTGAAAACGGAAAAGGTGGAGGATGCAAAAGGGTTAACGGAACGTGAGCGGTTGGTCGTGGACCAGATTTCGACGGAGATCATGCGTCGCGTCAAAAATTTGCTGGATGTGGGATTAAATTATTTGACGCTCGATCGATCGGCGATGTCGCTTTCTGGAGGAGAGGCTCAGCGCGTCCGCCTCGCCGCTCAATTAGGTGCGGAGCTATCGGGAGTCATCTACATTTTGGATGAACCATCGATCGGTTTGCACCAGCGTGACAACGATAAGTTGATCGAAACCATTAAACGTCTGCGCGATTTAGGAAACACGGTCGTGGTTGTTGAGCACGACCAAGCCGTCATCGAAGCCGCAGACTACATTGTTGATGTGGGGCCAGGTGCGGGTGAATATGGAGGAGAAATTGTCGCGGAAGGGACGTTGACAGAGATCAAACGTCACAAAGAATCACTGACAGGATCCTATCTCTCGGGAAAAAAACAAATAGAGATTCCAAAGACACG
>VGLT01000041.1 GCA_016866635.1 Candidatus Uhrbacteria bacterium | reverse complement strand
TTCAATTATTGAAAAAATATTTTGGTAGGGATGGTGTGCTTGCCTACAAAAAATTTATTACAAAGATTCCGATCGCTCCTGGAATGCGCTCTCGAATTTTTCCAAGGGGCGCTGACAACCACATGCAAGAGGCTTGGTCAATCGTGATGGTCCAAAAACGTACACGAGAGATTCAAAGCCCAGATCATTTGATGGTGTGCTCCGGATATGCAGAAAGTGGCAAACATGGAATGGTTGATCAAGAAACATATCAAAGAGTAACAGACGCCTTTATCTTTGGGAAAAGTCAGCATGAGCCATTTGATCGAGAAGAATTTTTATCCGTTCAGCGCACGCCTGCTCTAAGGGAATTGTTGGATCAATGCGATAAAGATGAGGAGTGTAGAAAAACGCTCAAAGAACTTATCGAGAAGATAATCATGTATGTGCAAGACACGGACGAGATTCTTGATCTCGCAGGTAAGGATAATTTGATTCTGTATCAGAAAAATGGAACATGGAAATATCAGTTTGTCGATGCACTTTTTCCAAAGGCTAACGGCTTGGGGGAATCGCGTCGAGCATTGGCAAGGGCTTCACGTGGAGAGGGTCTGTCGCAAGAAGATAGGGACATGCTTCTGAATGGAGTGAATTTTGTACGTACGATTAATGGGCTCGCGGCTTATCTTGGAGTCCCAGATCGTTTGAGCTTACGTTCCCCTCGATTTGTCCCAGGACGCGTGAATGTCCTGTCTACATTACAGATTGCGGCGTGAAGATGGAGAATGTGCTATTTTGTCGAGTATGAAAGCAGGATTACAAGAGACAAAAAGCAGGGGAGAGAATTTCAAGATATATTTTGAATCACTGGAGCGTGTTGCTCCAGATTTGTGGAAAAAATATCGACCACGACTCATCGAACGCGGACACGATCGTGTGACCTACGATATTCCTTCGCATCCAAATATTGTTGTCAAAGTAAGTCTGCATTCAATAGAAAAATTTTTGCGTTTTCAAAAAACCAGCGGTCTTACGTTAGACGACCTTCCTCGTGAAGCAATAAAAGCTTTTCATAGAGATACAAGGATTGAGCGTGCTCGTTTTACCCAACTTGCTCAATTTTTTCCTTCTCAACATTTGTTGCGTTATAAGAGTGTGCTTGCCAAGGTACCGGTGACGCCCGAGATTCTCCAAGATTTGCCAAGCGGCCCTATGGATATGGCGGTTAAAGAGGCGTGGGCTTTTGTGACGATTCAGGAGTATGCACGAGAAGTACATGACCCAAATCATCTGACGCTTGTTTGTGGGTATCCTGAACATGAAGACGATTTCCATTTGGATCCCAAGAAATATAATAAGCTGACACGAGATGCGCTTTTTGCCGATCCCAAGGAAAAGGACCTGCTCTCGCGCGTGGTCGAGATCCAAAAATCAACAGTCCTCGAAGATCTCATTGGATCCATGATTGCCGATAGCCATTTAAGAAATTCGGTAAAGGATTTTGTCGAGCGTACGATTGCCTATGCAAAAGAGACGCAGGAAATTATCGATATCTTTGGGGATGATAATGTTCTGTTCTATCGCGATCACATCGGTTGGAATTACCGACTCATAGACCCAATTTTTCCTCTGTCTAAGATCTTACTTCATTTGAGACAGGCTATGTTTCTTTTAGAAATCGACAAGCCATTAGGAAATATGACTCCTGAGCGCGTTGCCCTGCATAATGGATTAAACTTTGTTCGGACTATTCATGGCTTGGCACATCATCTAGGCGTGACGGAACGCATCCCGTTTCCCGCCCGCTTCAAAAAGGCAAAGGTGGATTATCTCAAGGCAATTCAAACAGGAGAGAAATAATTTTACACTGAAAAGTCTTAATTCTCGAGCCTTTTTTTTAAATTCTTATCCCAACCCTTAGCTCTTGACGCCCAATCCACTTTCCTTTAAACTACCGGCACACATTGGGGATATCCTCAATCCACTTTGACAACAGAAGAGTGACCGTAAGCAGATAAAATTTGTCTATTTACTTTGATCCCATTGGTCGCCAGGCCAATGTGGGTTCTTATTGAGAGTTTGATCCTGGCTCAGGATGAATGCTGGCGGCGTGTCTAAGGCATGCAAGTCGAACGGGTACATTCTGGTAGCAATACTAGGATGTGCTAGTGGCAAACGGATGCGTAACACATTGGTAACCTGCCTCGAAGTCGGGCACAACCAGTCGAAAGATTGGCTAATTCCACGATGGATATGAGGGGACGCAAGTCATTCTCATATAAAGTCGCAAGACGCTTCGAGAGGGGCCTATGGCCCATCAGCTAGTTGGTGAGGTAACGGCTCACCAAGGCTATGACGGGTAGGGGATGTGAGAGCATGATCCCCCTTACTGGGACTGAGACACTGCCCAGACACCTACGGGTGGCTGCAGTCGAGAATATTCCCCAATGGGCGAAAGCCTGAGGGAGCGACGCCGCGTGTGCGAAGAAGGGCTTCGGCTCGTAAAGCACTTTTGCCGAGGAAGAATTCTGACGGTACTCGGAGAATAAGAGGTTGCTAACTCTGTGCCAGCAGCAGCGGTAATACAGAGACCTCAAGCATTATCCGGATTTATTGGGCGTAAAGGGTCCGCAGGCGGTTTGGTGCGTCATCGGTTAAATCTTTGGGCTCAACCCAGAGACCGCCGCTGATACGACCAGACTAGAGAGTGGGAGAGGTGCACGGAATTACCGGTGTAGTAGTAAAATGCGTTAATATCGGTAAGAACACCAAATGCGAAGGCAGTGCACTGGAACATTTCTGACGCTCAGGGACGAAAGCGTGGGTAGCGAAAGGGATTAGATACCCCTGTAGTCCACGCCCTAAACGATGGATGCTAGATATTGGCAGTATCGACCCTGCCAGTGTCGGTTAAAAAAGTTAACACATTAAGCATCCCGCCTGGGAAGTACGGCCGCAAGGCTAAAACTCAAAGGAATAGACGGGGACCCGCACAAGCGGAGGAGCATGTGGTTTAATTCGATGGTAAGCGAGGAACCTTACCTGGGTTTGAAATGTAGCTGCAAGCCACTGGAAACAGAGGCCGCCTTCGAGGGTGCTACACAGGTGCTGCATGGTTGCCGTCAGCTCGTGTCGTGAGATGTACCGTTAAGTCGGGTAACGAGCGCAACCCCCGTCCCGTGTTGTTTTTCACGGGAGACCGCCTCGGATAACGGGGAGGAAGGTGGGGATGACGTCAAATCAGCATGGCTCTTACATCCAGGGCTACACACGTGCTACAATGGTCGTGACAATGGGTTGCCAAACCGTAAGGTGGAGCTAATCCCAACAAACACGACCTCAGTTCGGATTGAGGGCTGCAATTCGCCCTCATGAAGCCGGATTCGCTAGTAAACGCCTATCAGCCACGGGGCGTTGAATACGTTCTCGGGTCTTGTACTCACCGCCCGTCAAGTCAAGAGAGTCGGAAATACCCGAAGGCTCCGATAAGGGGACGAAGGTAGAGCCGATGATAGGGACTAAGTCGTAACAAGGCATCCGTAGCGGAAGCTGTGGATGGATCACCTCCTTTCTAGGGAGTTATTCCCCGTGATCACGCAAGTGATTTTACGGGGCAATCCTTAGGTCGAACCTGTCCGACGTTTGTCGGACTGAAGGATTATTCAAACGATTGGTGGTACCCTCGAAGGTCCATCAACACGTGAATTTTCAAAGACAAAAATCGCGCTCACGGTCACTTTTCTGCAGTCAAAACAAAAAGCCTTGACAAGAGGTCTTTTTTGTTTTAGAAACTCGTCACACATTTGCGGAGGAAGGTCATGTTTCTGGGCACGCGCATCAAACGAGTTCTAGTGGTCGAGGAGTTGCCGGAGATCGAGAGGACGATCCGTCAATTCATGGAGCAGTGGTTCTCGAACAAGGTGATGATCACGGGTCTGTGGAGCTTCTTCTGGTGGCTCTACACCAGGGTCGTCGAGGTCCACGTCGAGGTCTCAACACGATTCGATCACCCGGACAGACTTTTTCAATGGTGGGGGCAGATCCTCATCGAGAACAAGCCGGACGAGATCCTGGTGATGATCAGCAACAGCCTCAATGGGATGACCGGATCGGAGCTCATCGAACAGCTTCGAGGACTGACGGGAGGGGATCGCGTCCACTACGTGGTGATGAGCAGTGAGCCTGAAGTGGTGCGAGCTCCTCCCGGCGTTTCGGTCATCAGCAAATTTCACCTCTACAAACTGCGAACACTCATGCAGAAGATGTGACCCACTCGCTTTGCTCCATGCCGCCGTCATCGTTGCCTCTACCCCTCGCCCGAGACTCTCTCGCGAGGGTCTTGGTTTTTTAGAGAAACACAAAAAAGACCATATGGTCTTTTTTGTTGTGGTGGACGGCAGAGGAGTCGAACCTCTGACCTTCACAATGTCAATGTGACGCTCTAACCAACTGAGCTAGCCGTCCATTTTGTGCGAGGATCGTACCGGATTCGATGGAGACCGTCAACGGTCTTGACCAGAATTGGTTCTTGGCGTTTTGGATTTTGGTTCTTTCTTTTATGATGTGTTATACTTCAATCAATCCATAATTCACCCTTAGCTCTTTGTGTATGTCGGAGGCAAAATCCAAAAAAGGTGTAAGACGCAACGCGTCAAAAAAGTTGGCGGGCGGGTCTGCACCCAATCGTGAAATGGATGCAATGTGTGGCCACAGCCATTGCTCTTCGCGTTGTCATGTGCGATATGTTGGTGCGGTATCTCATGTCCGAGACCACCACACGCTCCACGCATCTCGCGGGGTCGCGAATATTTGGACCGCCGTCGTGATCACGGGGCTTTCGCTCGTTTTGACCGGGGCCGTCGCATACACATCCGTTGAAGCAAAAACCACTCGCAAAGAAGCGCTGACGCAAAGCGAGTTTGCCCGCATGATGAATCGGATGGAACAGATGGAAAGGAATATGCGAGAGATGCGTGAATTGTGTGGCGCCAAAAAGCCAAGTACAGAAGTCGATAAGACGGATGAAGTAACCAAAGAGGCTGTGACAAGCTCGCTTCCCACAGCGGCAAGAAAGAAATAAATTTTTCCACAACAGAAAAACTCGCGCAAGCGAGTTTTTCTTATGGCTCCGGGACTTGGAATCTCACTGCTCATCGCTTCGCTCTTCCGCTTTCGAGAACCTTCGGGTTCTCGAATAACTCTCCTCATCATGTAGGAAACTCCCGTTTCCTACCACCTTCCCGTTCTCATCCAAGTCTCCTCGCGGCAAAAAGAAAAACTGGTTAAACCAGTTTTTCTTTTTGGCTCCGGGACTTGGATTCGAACCAAGATACACTGCTCCAGAGGCAGTAGTCCTACCATTAGACGATCCCGGAATGTTCGCGTCGTTGCATCCGATTTCTGGTACGTGACTATAGGATATTACGCGCCTGAATGATATTCTTTTGTGGGCAGAGAATATCGGAAAAAGACAGATTGGTCAATATGCAAAATGCAAAATCCGTGATTCGCGATCTACAAAAGCTCGGAACGCCCCGGAGAGCCAAAGCCAGTGCGTGGTTTTTTAAGACAGGAAAAGGGGAGTATGGCTATCGAGATGTGTTTGTGGGCGTGTCGGTTCCGGAGCAGCGTCGGCTTGCAAAACGGTATCGCGCACTTCCTTTGAATGCAGTATCTGAGCTTCTGAAGAATCCCATCCATGAGTGTCGCCAGACGGGGTTGTTTATCTTAGTTGATCAATATCGTCGTGCAGACGATCTCACGCGCGCTCGTCTGGTTCGATTCTATCTAGCAAATACGAAACGCGTGAATAATTGGGACTTGGTTGATTGCTCGGCCCCTTATATTCTTGGAGAGCACTTGCTTGAGCATGACCGCTCAGTTTTGTATCGATGTGCACGATCAAAAAATATCTGGGAACGAAGGATTGCGATCATTGCCACGGCGAGGTTCATTCGCGCCAATCAATTTGAAGATACGTTGAAGATTGCGGAGATCTTGCTGGAAGATGATCATGATTTGATCCACAAAGCCGTTGGCTGGATGCTGCGCGAAGTTGGGAATCGATCTCGGATTGTCGAAGAACGGTTTTTGCGTCAACATGCGAAAGCAATGCCACGTACCATGCTGCGCTACGCGATTGAAAAATTCCCTGAACAAAAAAGAAAGAAATATTTAAATCAGTGAATGCCTTCTTTCTGCGCAAAGTAATCACTGGCGCGCTTCAGACTCGGAAACGTTCCCGCATCAGACCAAAATCCACGTACAGGTTTGGCGATGAGTTTTTGTTCTGCTAAATAGCGGCTATTCACTTCGGCAATCTCTAACTCACCGCGGGTCGATGGTTTTACTGTTTTGATGATTTCAAACACATGCGGATCGTAGAGATAAAAACCTACTTGTGCAAAGTTTGATTTTGGTTGTTTTGGTTTTTCTTCAATCGATAAGACGTTGCCAAATGAATCAATATCAACCACTCCAAAACGCTCCGGGTCGTCTACGGGTTTATAGAAAGTGACGGCACCCGTTTGGAATGAAGAAACATGTGGGAGAAAATTTTCATCAAAGATATTGTCGCCTAAGATCACCGTGCAGTTATTACCATCAACAAAATCCTCCGCCATTCCCAGGGCATGAGCAATTCCACCAGATTCGTCTTGTACACGATACGTCAATCGACACCCGAGAGACGCACCCGACCCAAGTAAATTCATGAATTGACCACAGAATTCCGCACTGGTAATTAACAGGATTTGACGGATACCGCTATCAAGCAACGTTTGCAACGGATATAAAATCATCTGTTTATTAAACACAGGCACCAAATGCTTATTTGTTACATGCGTCAGCGGTGCTAATCGCGTTCCTTTTCCTCCTGCCAAAATTACGCCCTTCATTTCACGTTTGTGCTGACGTATAAAGTTGAATGGTTGTACGGTTGTTGTATGTGCCTGATTCAATACGCCTTGATCGATAGGCCGGTTGAGAGGCGTCATGACGTGCTGTGCGTATCGTATCATCGTATCTCGCAAGGCTTCGTGAATGGGGCGCATCGTAATGCCAAGCGCCGCCAAGCGAGGTGATTGCATGATGTTATTAGATCGTTTTTTGAGAGTGAGTCCTCGTGCAAGCAGATCTTCTTCGCGAATCCATTCACAGGTGTGAGTTGGATCAACATACTGATGATAGAGATCAATGAGTTCACGGTGGCGCATGATGCCGGGATTGACACAATGAAAAATTCCAACCCCCCGTTTCTCGATGATTTGTTTTATCGCGGATACGAGATCATCTACAATCGTGACGCTATTTTCCACATCGATCACTTGTGTATAACGTATCAGCTTATCAATTAAATTTTTTTGCGAGGGGGTATGATCAATGGGCATGCGCAGACGAACAATGGCGACATTTGGCAGTCGCGACAAGACAAGATCGGCCGCGTATTTTGAGCGAGTATACACGGCGGCCGGGTTTGCATCATCATCTTCCAACCAGCCTCGTGGATCAGGGGAGGCGCCATAAAAAATACAGCCGGTTCCGAGATGAAGAAAATAGACGCCGCGCTCCTGACAGGCTTCGGCAATAATCAAGGGGAGTTGAGTGTTGCCTTGATAGGTTTCGATTGGATGCGTCTCGCACCAGTCCACATTTGGTTGGCCGACGATGCCAGCGGCATTTACCACTGCATCAGGTTTATGTTCATCTATTGCCTGTAAAACAGAGGTTTTATCCTGTATCCAAATATCGGATAGAACAGCCTCATCTCCCCAGGTTTCACTCATCCGTGTTCCAATAAAGCCCTTTCCGAAAATCAAAATTTTCATATCTCGCCCATCTAAGCAAGTTTCGCTTTTTCCAGCAAGGGTTGCCACCAGGATTCATGCTGTTTGTACCACTCGATCGTCTCCCGTAACCCATCTTCGAATGTATAGTGCGG
>VGLT01000040.1 GCA_016866635.1 Candidatus Uhrbacteria bacterium | reverse complement strand
AAAGCCCGCGTGAAGCCGGGCGAACGCCTGCTCCGCGAGGAAGGCCCCGGTCACGGAATCCCTCCCGTCGTCGGGAAGGGATCCGTTTTGCCACCACAGCAGACGGCGACCGATCGTGACGTAGACCCGCATGGGTCGAACGATGCGCCCCCAGCTGCTGGCGAGCCACCGATCAATCGAGTCCGGATGTGCGGCGTGGCGTGCGGAGAAAAAGTGAGCGCGCACACGGGTGGAGTGCAGCTTGTGCCCAAGCTTGCTTCGCATTTCTTCCTGCACGGATGTGCAGGGAATGCGGAAACACTCGCCCAGCGGCTTCCCGATGGCAAACGGCCTCATTTCCATCGGGAACGTGCTCAGGTAGGACGGACCGTAGGGGTGAAATCCGTGCCGCGCAGCCGAGGAGAGCCAGAGCTTTACATCCAGGGGGATGTTCTGCTCGGTCGCCATGCGTACGAACTGGCGCTCAAGGATCCGCGCCCGATCGATCCCCGAATCACGGGCGACCAGGATCAGATCCAGGTCGCTCCGCGGATGGAGGTCGCCGCGCACGAGCGAACCCATGAACGCGGCGGCTTTAAAGACCTTCTCGCGTTGGGCGACTTCCAGGATGTCTTGCGCCACCCTTTGGAAGTCGTCCACGCGGGGCGTACCACCCCGGAGGATAAACCCCCAGGGAAAGATCATCCCCATGGCGACCTCCGAAAGAATGGGTGGACAAATAGACACCTCCGCTTCCCTGCGATACCGTAAGGGTATTCGGCTCCTAGCCGATATTCAAACCTTAAAAAGAAAAAGCAAACCTGTCAACCGTCGCTCGTCTGCACCTATGAGCAATCTCCCATTTTCCGTCTTTGCAAAGCTATGCGACATGCTCAAGGAGCTCTATGGGCTGTCTTCGGTTGCGGATTTTCGTGCCACCGGCGGAGGGTTCACCACGGAAAACTTTTTGTGTTCAGACGGGACCAACACCTACTTTCTCAAGCGTTACCATACGCCGGACATGTCCCGCCTCCATGACATTATGGCCGCCTATGCATGCTTCTCCCGCGGCGGGATCCCCATCATTACCCCGATCCGGAACGCCCAAGGTGATGATTGTTTTTTTCTGGATGAGTCCTGGTGGAGCGTGTTCCCGTTCGTGGCAGGCATAAAAAAACGCGGGGAGGAACTGACAGAGAGAGACGTCCAAAAACTGGGAGGCCTGTTAGCCGCCATCCATCGTGTGGGGATGGACTGCCCACCCGCTGACATCCAACCCATCGCCCTTTGGAACAAAAATGTGTTCCTGTCGGAAAAACATGCCCTTGAGTATGCCTATACCCACCTGGCTTCAAAACAGGATGTGGATGAGATGGCTTTTGAAAATGTCCAAATCCAAGATCGCTTTCTGCGCGACCACCATGACTACTTGTCGGACATTTCCCTGATCAACCACAGCTTGATCCATGGCGACTTCACGCACAACAATGTTTTTTTCAAACCGGATGGAGAAATCCTTGCGACCTTTGATTTGGATAAAACCTGCCTTGCTCCGCGCGGATATGAAGTGGCGCGTTCCGTGTTCATCACCTGTTTTGACCATGCGTGGGACGCATCCAGCTTCCGCCTTGCCCATGCGTTTCTACGGGCGTACCTCGCCGCGTATCCGATGAACTTCGCAGAATTTCATGACGGCCTGCACGCGTATGTCTCCCACTTCATGCACATGACTTGGCTTGAAAAAAAGATTCTCGTGGACCGATCAAAACAACATGCCGCCCTGATGCGATCGTCCACTGTGCGCGTGAAACATCTGTCCGAGGAATTCCTGACGTTGGCGGAACGCCTGTATCCGTTTGACGACGCGACGCAGAGCGTTTCACGTCCGTCCGGCACATGATCATCCCATCCAACCCTTTTTGCTCTGCGCAAACGTGAGGGTTTTTTGTTCTCACCATGCTCATCCAAATCCAAACAGGTGTTGCCGAGCGTAGTTGCCACAACAGCTCTTTGCCTTTATGATTTGCGTATGCAGACACCGTACGTAAAAATTTTCATCTACGTTCCAATAAGTGCCATGACACGCGCCATTGATGGACGTCACTTTGATCAACCGCTTCAAAGTATTCTTGAGGTCATTGCGCGTCGTTCCGCCGATGGGGTCGGTGTCGTTGGAAACTACGACCATGTGGTCACTCTCCTCACCTGCACGAGTCGCTACCGTGCCATTCCCGGTTCTGGTGCTTGTCCGACAAAAGGGGAGGCCGGGAACGTGCATCAGGAACAAGAGGTCATCGTCACCGTTGTCGCTCCTAAAAAAGCCCTTGGGAATCTCCTGCAAGAACTCAAGGAGAACCATCCCTACGAAACTCCCGTCTTTGATGTCGTCGAGTTGATCCGACACGAATTTGACGCCTATCAGGATTCATAGATTTTTTCTGATCAAGGCTCCCTGAACACACCAGAGAACTGGTGTTTTTATGTGGTAGCCCTCCAGCGAAATGTACTGATATTAGCCAAAATAGTGTCAAAACCTCTTGACAAAATGGTCAAAAAATGATAGGATAAAGTGCGTAAAGTGAACATTCAAACTTTCTGGGGAGAGAGCCATAACCATCCATGGTCCCGATAACAGGATGGTCAGCAAAACGCTGATGTTTGCGTTGCTTCTCTTCCGAAGAATCACAAACATCAGTGTTTTTTTCGTGGGACTTGAAAGGAAGCCCTCACAGCTTTCAGTCAAGATCCGCGAGAATATCTCAAGGATTCGCAATCGGTTCCATTCCGGAAACCGTCAGCTGGCAAGCTGGCCCACCTACAGGAGGCACACATGCGTACGTTCTTCGGCTTCGGCATTGCAGACAACATGTTCCCCGCGGGCGAGACCACGATCCGGCGGCGCGACCTCACCCCCGACGAGGCCAAGACGGTGATCCAGGAGGGTGTCGAGCCCTGCCTGAACCCGTCCCATGCCCTCACCATCGGGGTGATGCGCGAGCGCTACGGCATCAACGTGGAGATCCCCGCCAAGGCGCCGATCGTGAACCTCGGCAAGGGCGACAACCTGCTCATCATGGGTGTGAGCGGTCTGCCCAGGCTCGAGGGTCGACACGAGTACACCGCCGAGGAGGTGGCGGGCGCCAAGTTCCGGTTCGGCCTCTACACGATCGAGTAGCCGAACCAACCTCGCCGCGCAGGGGATACGCGGACAACGAGGATACTCTTCCCACGAACGGATCACGTGGATACGGAGGTGACTCGATCCTACAAACCCGGGAAGCGCTGTACGTGCGCGACCCGGGTTTTTCAATTTTGGTTTCAAAAATTTCACGCAACGAGTTTGGCAACAATTTCTTCGGGTTTGTAAAAGTGGGGAGCGGCGCGGGGCGAACGTTGAGACGTTCTTTTTTGAAACTGCCGCGAGGCAGGATAGACGTACGGATGGATGGTTTCATGTAAGACGCGCATAGACCTATCTTGAGTTGTGCCTTCGTGTTGACGGATTTCACGGGAGACGGTGCTCGCATATCGTCCAAGGCGACGTGCGATACCGGCGTTCGACTCCCCCGAGCAAGCCAAATTGTTGGCTTGCTCTTGTCACCAATTAAAAACACCCAAGTGCAACTTGGGTGTTTTTAATTGGTGACCCCACAGGGAGTCGGCCGCGGCTCTGGTCGGCTTCCGCCGACCTGGCCTGGCCACCGCCTCGCCGTGCCGCCTCCCAGCAGAGTCGGCGGCACATGGCTCCGGCGTTCGCCTCCTGACGCGCATGCCTCAATGGCATGCGCTTGGATTTACCACATGAAAACACCAGGCGAGCTGGTGTTTTCATGTGGTGACCCTTCGGAGACTTGGTTGCAACCAATGGGTAGAGGAATTGCGCGGGTGGATGCGGTTTCGGGAGTTTATTACTCCTCATGAGGAGCTACAAGAGTGACATAAGCCGAAAACAGCGGTGCGAGGTGTGTGAAGAAGAGTAAATTTTTTCGCATCTCGTTTCATAGATGTGAGAAACTGACACTCATTCTGACATCCATATACCTCCTCGATGATCCCGCAAGACTCGCATACAGCATGATGGTGGTGAGGTTTGTGTGCGCTCTCAAAATCAGTATGTCCATGTCCCACATCACAGGCTAACCAAATTCCTTTCTCAACAAAATCGGTAGCCATACGATACAGGGTCACTTCATTAATCTTGGGAAATTCCTTTTTAAAAACTTCTATTCCGATAGGATGCTTTTGTTTTTTCGCAAAAAGCAGCACTCTCATGCGATTCTCTGTCGCACGCATCCCCTTTTTTCTGAGCAAATTTTTTAGTTCTTTTTTCTCCATAGACGTTTGAAGATATCGGAAGTCATTGCTTTTATCGAGCGAAAAAGATCTCTGATTCGCCAGACGATGATCGCAGAGATGGGAATAGATGCTAATGCTTGTGCGGCATTAACAGCAGTGATGACTTCTTGTTGAGTTTGAATAGGATCCCCACAAACCATGCACATACGAACGTTTATAGGTGATGATGTATTGGAAAGTTTTCGTCCTGCCAAGAAAAAATTCCCCCCTTAAGCGAGTACGCTTCATAACCGAGTTTTTTCATCATGGCCGCTGCACGTTTACTTCTTCGACCAAACGGACACACAAAAATGATGGGCTTATCCGGACAAAACTTCACATCGTTTTCAAGCCATTCAAAGAGCGTCTCTTCGGGTATGTTCAACGAACCGTCGATATGAATGGTCTTAAACGATGGATGACTTCGGCTATCGATGAGAATCACTCCTCGATTTATTTTTTCGTATACCTCTTGGGGTGTCAACTCATCAACATACAAAAGGTCTTCTTCTGTAAGCCTCTCAGAAGCACAGGAGGGTTTTTCGATTCCGAGTAAATCTGGACGATATTTGGTCATGTAGCTCACATACCATTCCATCCGATCACAAACAATGAACACAACATTCACAGGCTGTTTTACTGGAAACTGATGAAAGTAGTCCTTTACAGCCGCAAAGACAGCTCCGCTTGTTGGACCACACAAAATTCCAGATCGCTGTATGAGTTCAATTTCAGCATCAACGGCTGCTCCCGGATTTACCTCGAGAAGACATGTGTAGAAGGTCGGATCGAACAGCCCAACCTCAAGTACTTCATCACGATTGCGAATGCCAGGAATATAACCACCCTTTGAGGCAACGACGCCGATAACTCTCAATGCTCTATCACGTGTTTGGATTCGCATTGACGTCCCACGTGTTGATCCAGATGTTCCTACACCGCCAAAAAAGAAATCGATACGATTCAAATCATTGAGCAACTCTTCTCCTGTTGTTCGATAATGCGCGTCTATATTCTTTTCGTTACTATATTGCGATGTAAAATACACCTTGCCGGGATGATTGCGAATTTCTTCATGAACATACACAAGCGGATCATTTGGGTCATTTGGGTCGTGACAATCACTTTTACCAGGAAGTTCCTGAATATCCGTTCCCATAATTTTAAGAATGTCCTTCACTTCAGGAACTTTTATACGATTTGTGATCGTTTTAAACGGAATTCCGTGAATGGAAGCAATGCCCTGTAATGCCTTAGCGGTATTCCCGCTCGACATTTCAACAATTGTTTGGTTGCCTTGTCGGATTGAATCAATGTCATCTTTCAAGATGCCTAAAGCCATTCGATCTTTCACCGATCCGAATGGGTTGTAATACTCAAGCTTTGCGTACAAATTTACGTTTGGAATACTGTGGACGCTGGGGTCTATCTGAAGTAATGGTGTATTTCCAATGAGTTCTGTTATGTTTCTGTAGAGCATACGGTTTTGTCTTTTACAATGACTGTCTTTGCGACCGGTTGACCGAGTGTGGCGCTTTCAGCGAAATTCATGTTGTAGGCGCCTGTATTGACGAATACAAGAAGATCGCCTCTGTGTGGTTGATGAGGGAAAAAAGTTTTGTGACGATAAATTAAGTCGCTATGAAGACAGAGATTTCCAGCGATGAATGCGAAAAATGGCTTGTCGTGGTCTTGTTCCTGCGACACAAGAAGCGGATCGAACATGAGCTCCATATCGATGGCGTTGATGTTCGAGCGGTTCATATCCACGATGACAACTTGATCTCCGGACGATGTTTCTTTGACATCCAGTACTTCAGCCACGGTTACACCCACCTGATCGAGGAGAGCGCGTCCCGGTTCTATGGCAAGTCCGATAAGCATCTCGTTCAGAATCGTTTTAACAGAGAGGTTGTACGTGGGCAGCTTTTCGTTCAATAGATCTTCCAGCTCACGTTCTTTTACGAGTTCATGATAGAACTCACCAAAATTCGGACCCCCCTCAAGAGCACCGGAACGATTTTTATATCCTAACCCTGAGTCATTCCAAGAAAGACGTTCGACATGACCTAGTACAGATCGTTTAAGAGCAGAGATGTAATCGTGCCATTCTTCTTGATGTGCAAGGTAGCTTATGTGAAATCCTCCTCCTATATTAATGAACTGTGGGTTCAGACCTAATTTACGTGCCGCAAGTGTGCATTCAATGGAATTTTCTATAGCGATTAACCGTTCCTTTTTACCGCCCGCATTGATGTGAAATGAGAAGCCGATCAGCTGGATGAAATCTTTCTGATTGATAAGTTGTTGCAAAATAACCGGCAGATCTTTTATCAGAATACCGAAACGAGATTCGCTCCAGCGCACATTGGTATGCTGTGCAGAAAATCCATTCAGCCGTAGATAGACTCGTGTTTTTTTGCTTTGATTTTTGCTTTCTTGGATAACGAGCGCTAACTCCGTAAGGCTATCGATATTAAAAACGATCTCAGCTTCTACACCTTGCTTGATAAACAAATCGTTTTTAGGACCCGTTGCTTCGATATTTTTTGGACTGATACCGGTCTGCAACGCATTGTTTAACTCCTTGAACGACGCAACATCGACACCAATTCCTGCGGTTTGCCCTGTCTGAAGGAGTTCGACTGATTTATTTGGTTTGTGTGCATAGTAGATCTGGCTACGATCCATGTTTCGTTCAAGAACCGTTTGAAAACGAGCGATGTTTTCTGACATCAAATTAGGAAAGAGAAGATTGAGAGGTGATCCGTGATACCGAATCAACTCAAATAAACGATCCTGATTCTTCAAGAAACCTACGACCTCCTCGTGAATAAGAGGTGTGAGTTTTAGACTCATAGCTGCACATCCCTCAATGAAAAATCTGGATCGATTTGCTCGGACAAGTCTCCATAACGAGCAATAACATAATCGGCTTGCGCGTGCTTGAGATGCAGGTCATGCAAAAGACTGATCCGATGATCTTCTGTTTCTATATTTCTTCTTGTGATTTCTATCAGGCGATCAAATACATTTT
Organism: Candidatus Uhrbacteria bacterium; assembly: GCA_016866635.1. Taxonomy (GTDB): domain Bacteria; phylum Patescibacteriota; class Patescibacteriia; order 2-12-FULL-60-25; family 2-12-FULL-60-25; genus VGLT01. Next base: position 748 of record VGLT01000040.1, on the reverse strand, counting down.
CAACCCCTTCAATCTTCTCGATATCAATTGTTTCACCGGATTGTCGTGATCGCTTGAGATATAATTGTCGACGAAAAAAGCCAACCAACTTGCTGCCGATATTTGATTGCAGATATACCATATCCTCATCATCATCTATTTTGTTCCCAAGAGCATAAATGTAATCGTCTACTTTCGCAGCCTTGGCAAGCTCCATATACTGTTTAAAAACACTTACACCTTCAGGTGTCGGCTCAACAATCAGAACGATCGCATCAAACTGTGCGTGAAGTGTACCTGCAAAGGCGTCCGTACCTGCCACCATATCCGCCACAAGCCACTCGTTTTTTTTCAGAAAAGTGTGAGAGAGGAGCGATTCAAAAATGGCTAGGTTGGTGTGGTAACAACTTTCACCAATACCATCTTTTTCGTACGTTCCGACATGGAGCAAAAATCCAAAATGACCGAGGGATGACGCAAATGAAGAGAGAATGGGATGATCTGCATTGCAAGTCAAAAAACAGGAGCCTCGGCCGGGCGGAGTAGATTTTACGATCGAAGATGCATCTTTAATACGCGCATTTGTTCCTTTGAGATATTCCTTCACCTTCAAGCTGTTTTCTGGCAAAGATAATGCATGCTTTGGATCGATAGAACATCCGAGCAATATAGGCAGATGAATATTCATATCAGCGTCCACAGCAATACCTACCTGCTCCTTCTTTTCGAGATATTTTATGAACAGGGAGCAAATCGTACTCTTTCCTGA
>VGLT01000039.1 GCA_016866635.1 Candidatus Uhrbacteria bacterium | reverse complement strand
CCGTCTAATGCTGGTGTTCCTGCTTGTACCTTCGGAACGGTAAGCTCAATGTCTGTTTTCCAATCTGCCAGTAGCGTTGTTGAATTTGGGGCAAATTTTTCAAACGATGAATTTAACAGCAGGTTGAGTGCGGATTGACCAACATTCATCTGATGCAATTTTGTACATCCTTCATTAGCCGCATCACAGGGAACCAACGTTTTATCAAAATAGACGCGTGGGCCGGTTGAGGTTGTGCCGATCCACTCGGTGCTCGTCGCATTCCGCTCGGTCGCGTACCACAAACATCCGACATTATCCGCCGTACACTGTGCATAGTCGAGCGTGTTGCGCAGATAGGAAACCTGTTCTCCGGCACGATTCTGATACACGCGACAGCTGGCATATTGCACCGGACATTCATCTGCCGTAAAGCGATAGACGGTCTTGTCCGCCAAACAATAGCCATACCCGCCGACACACTGTCCTTTATTATTTCGCTTAAGACAGCTTTGCACGTCCTGACATTCTTCCTTGCGTTGATCAATGCTGTTGGAAAGAAGCGTTTCGCTATATCCACTGGTCAAACACTGTTGAGGCACGGATGTAATCACCCAATTAGAATCTATCAAATGACACCAAGGATGCTCACGATCCAACTCCCCTTTGTCATTACAATCCGTAAATCCGTCCACAACTTCCTGCAATGTGACACACCCTTGCGCGCTCGCACAACGCTCCTTGTTTGCCTCTGAATTAGCCGCAAACTCAAATCCCACCGGCAAAATACGATTCAAACGAAGTTTCTGGAGATTGGAGGCGCAGTAATTTTGCAAGAAGCAATCTAAGGATTGGTTGTCTTTGACATGAGCCGCGTCTGATGGGATAAGTTTCCAAGTCTTGTGCAATAAGTCTTTTGCCAGCGCCTCGCCAATCGTAAACCCTCCTTGATCGCCCTGGGTTTGAATCGCCTGCGCAAACGGCTGATCAATCGTACAATTCCATAACCCACGCGGTGTCGGCGGTTGCGGACACGCGATGAGCTCTGCCATCACCTCAAAGGTCGCGACCTTTTGAAGATTTGGCGTGCGTAAATCGATATTTGCCGAGCGCGCATCGGTCTTACCAGCCGTAACAACCGTGTCCACCCCATTCACGTTTACAGCGGTAAACGTAATCGGACCAAGACCCTTTTCAAAAATACGCTTCATGAACTTCGACGTCAGCGTATTTAAAAACACGGAAGCCGTGTACACCGCAAGCTGAATCGGGCCTTCTTTAAACGCATTTGTCAAAATTGCACCGGTCTGCGCAAGCTCTGTCTGACCGGGTTTGCGAATCACCTGTTCATTTGTTGTTTCTTTTACAACTTGACTTGGTGTTTTGGTATACCCAGACACATACCCCTGGATATCCTTATATCCCTGACCTTCGGTACGCGTCTTTGAAGCACCGTCAATCTTACTCGTGATCTGCTGTTGATAGGTAGTAAAAATCTGTGCCATGGTGCCGATATCGCTTTGCTCGGTACTTAAACTGATCGACGCATTCTTATACGCGTCCTCATTGCTCATGGTTTGATACAGAGCGCTGTAATTTTTTACAATCTCTTGATAATCACACCGTGGTTTAGGTCGACTAAATTGTCCTTGCTGACCTGGAAAAAAATTCCCTAAATTGACTTGCAAATTAATCATGAGACGTGGGTCCCTGGGTTTACACAAATCAAATCCCGCTTTGCGGAAGAAATCAGAATCAGACAACCCGCCGATAAATTCTCCAGCGGCGTCAGATGCAACATCCTTTAAATAATTTCCAAACCCTTTTTTGTAATAGACCGCGTCCTGCCCCTTTCCACCAGACGCAATATAGTTAGCGGCATCATACGCAAGTGTTCCAGCGAAATTTTGCAAGGCATTGAAAAAAGCAACGACTCCCGCGCGTGTAATCTGACTCACAATATTTTTATACCCATTGTTTGCCATTTCTACCAAACTCCCCGTCATCATCATTGGCATTCCAATCCCGGCACCCCCAGCTGGATTATTTTCAAAAAGGGCCGCCGCTGGCTCGCCAAACACAAACACTCCTGTCACAACAAAAAACAAGAAAAGGGTGAAAAAACGTGCGAAACGAGAGCGGTGATGACTCATAACCTATTCATCATCCTTAATTAAATCTACCGGCGCATCCTCTCTAATCGTGGCAGTAGATATTGGATTTTTGTAAGCAGCCTGAACATTGAGCGCTTCTTGGTACGCGGCTTTGTAGATCGCAATGATATGATCATCCGGTAGTGGCGCCAATTGTTCCGCAGAGATGAGATTATGCGAAACTAAGAACGCTCTGATCTGATCTGCCGTCATACTTTCTGGCGGAGGCGGTGCATCAATAAACTGCTGTGCCCCAGCCACACTCGAAGCCGCGCCTTGAACCAACGCAGAACCAACGGTCGGCACCGGTGTTGTAATAAATTCTTCCAGAGTCGATGTCCCTGTTCGTGGTACATCATTTGATACTTCGAGACAGGATTTCCCTTGCGGACAATTTGGATTAGTCCCCTGCGCTAATTCAACGGCGTCAGGGATGCCATCCGAATCCGTGTCAGGAAGATACGGGGACGTTTGATATGCATTCAACTCATCATAGTCACTCAGCCCATCGCGATCCGTATCTTTTTGTTTCAACGCTTCTGATTGCGGATCTAATCCTTCTGGATTTTTCGCCAAGAGTTGTTTTGATTTTTCCAGGACAGATTTTGAAACAAGAAATGGTCCAACAACTTGTGCGCGCACATTCATCGTTGCGAGCACGGCAACCACTATCGTGCATACGCCAAAAATCGTCACAGAAATTTTCTGCTCACGCATAAGAGAACTCCACCAGCCGCGTACGGTCCAGCGTGATCCTTCTTCCATAGCTCGTAGTATACCAAGATTAGGTTCAGAATGGGAGTGTACATGTGGATGAAGATGCCTTATGATAGGGTCAATTATGTTGGAGGAACAAACGTGGTTATCACACGCACAAATGGATGAGGGTCAGTTATCTGTGGATGTCTTCCGTCAAGATGGAACGCTTGTGATTCGCGCCATGATTGCCGGGGTCTTACCTGAACACGTTGAGCTCAATCTTCATGGCGATCTTTTAACCATTCGAGGCAAGCGCTCTGATACGACAGAACTGCATGAAGATGAGTGGTTTTATCGTGAATGCTACTGGGGCAGTTTTAGTCGATCCCTGATTCTCCCCGTGGACGTTTACCCAGAGCGCGCGCAGGCAAGTTTTCAGAATGGTGTACTGGAGATTCGCATTCCCATCCGAGAATCCCAATCTTTTATTCCTATTAACATTGGGAAAAAGTAATTCTTGACCCGGTTTCCCTCATCCGTAATCAGACTTGAAAAAAAGTCTTTTTTCGCTTACCCTACAGATATTCCTATGCTCAACCCCGTGCGTTTGACGATCCAGTCCATAAAACCAGACTCGGTCGTTGCCAAGACCAGCGATGGACAACTATGGACCATCCCTCTCCATGCTATTCACGGAAGTGTAAAAGTAGGGCAAGAGCTTCGTTGTATCGGTGTGGGCGTAGGGAGTGAAGACGCGGGTCAAACCGCATTTGCTCAAAGCCTGCTTAACGAATTGCTTGGCAAAAATTCATGATCAAGCTTCCTGGTACGCATTCTCTGACAAACCTCCTGCTTGGTGGTGTTTTAGTCGTCATCGTGATCGTGTCATTTGCGGGGGCAGGAGTCCTCGCGGTGATGGGATATCAAAAATCGTATGACCAACGGATTCTGCCTGGCATTTCCGTACTCGGATTCCCCTTGGGGGGCTTTACAGAAGCAGAAGCCGACTCCTTTCTTCAAATCAAGACGCGTGAGGCAACACGTTCAGGATTTCCCTTTCAATTAGAACAAAACACCATCGTGCTTCCTGCAGGGAACATCGTTCGCTATTCCACCGCTGAGATGGCAAAAGACGCATATGCAATCGGTCGCACAGGGGCGCGATGGAAAGATAGCTGGACCGCTTTACGTGTACGATTTGTATCCCATCAAGTAAAATCTCGCGTGCATGTTGATATCGCATTAGCAAGACAAGGACTGGAATCCCGTTTGGAAACGTTTCTCCCTTTTGTAAAAAACGCTGAGCTCCACGTGAGCGCAACGTCATCTGCCAACTACAACGCAGTCATCGTACCAGAGCAAATTGGAAAAGCCACAGACGTAAGCCATGCTCTGGCCACGTTGGAAATGCAAGCTCAAACGGGAACATTTACCACCATCCCTCTCCCCGTAACGCTGACTCACCCATCGATCACCACTCAAGACATTCAACCACTTGTCCATGAAGTTCCCACATGGTTAGCGCATGCACCTTTTAGCTTATCTATTCCAGACAAAACGATCACTATTACCACCTCCACACTAGGAGGCTGGCTCAATGTTTCGACCAGTACGAGTGGATTGGTTCTGCAACTCGACCCAGAACGTGTTGACAGGACGCTGGGTGATTTGCTCAACCAATATATTCGCAAGCCACGCAATGGGAAACTGGAAATGCATGGAGAAAAAATCAGTCTGTTTAATCCGGCCGTGGATGGATATATGGTTGATGTCCCTGGCACGCTCTCCAACATTCAATCAGGGTGGGCCAAAAATTCCTTGACCATGACGATAAGCATCGTCACGGCAAAAGCGTTTATTGAAGGACCCGATGCGGAGCGATTGGGAATTCGAGAATCGTTAGGGGTTGGCAAATCTAATTTTTCTGGCTCCCCTGTCAATCGTCGCAAAAATATCGCCCTTGGGGCAAAAAAAGTTCATGCCTCCATCGTCGCACCTGATGCAGAATTTTCCCTATTAAAGGCCCTCGGAACCGTTGATGGTGCAAACGGCTGGCTTAAAGAACTCGTGATCAAAGGGAATCAAACAACTCCGGAATATGGCGGCGGGCTCTGTCAGATTGGAACAACGACCTTCCGCGCGGCGCTCGCGTCTGGCTTGCCCATCACGCAACGTCGAAATCATAGTTATCGGGTTCGCTATTACGAACCCGCAGGAACAGACGCTACCATTTATGAGCCTGCCCCGGATTTTCGCTTCAAAAACGACACGGGCAAATGGATTTTAATCAGCACGGAAGTTTTTGGAGATAATCTTGCATTTACCGTTTGGGGAACTCCGGATGGGAGAAAAGTGGAACAAACGCCCCCTAAAATTTACAATATCGTGCCACCACCACCTAAAAAAATCATCGAAACGTTAGAGCTTCCCGTTGGAACAACCAAGTGCACGGAATCTCCACATGCTGGGGCTGATGCAAAATTTGACTATACCGTCACCTACACGTCTGGAGAGGCGAAAAAAGTTACGTTCACGAGTCACTATAGGCCCTGGGGCGCGGTATGCTTGATTGGGGTCGAAAAACTCAGTGAAACGGCCCAAGAAGGTGAAAAAGTGGATGAAACGGGGATAAATAATCCAAACTAAGGTTGCCAAAGGTTTTCCCAGGATGTACGCTCAAAAATACCCGCTCTCTTGACAAAAAATACGGAAATTGATAGAGTTGCTATTCAAGTTGCATCAGTATTTTAGCAATCCGCACCCACGACAAGCATGGAATCTTTCTCTAGGTAGCGATTGGTCTCCGGACTAGCCGCTTCTCTAAAAAAAGATTTCTTGGATGCGGATTGCTTGAGCACTGATGCGAAAAAAAACACGGTCACCGTGTTTTTTGATTTTCATATTTTTTCTCCTATTCTTTTCAACGCTAGTACAAAGGCGGCTTGGCGTTGAGTCAGGTGATGCTGATCCGCGATGGAGATGACATCTTGCGAGGCGGCGTCCATCAAACCTTTTAATTTTTCAAATACCTGTTGCTCGGTCCAGTGTTCGTTCGATTTGTTTTGTTGCCATTCGAAAAAGGAAGTAGCGACACCGCCAGAGTTAGCGAGCACATCTGGAATCACCGTAACATTTTTTTGTGCAAATATTTCGTCAGCTTCAGGGGTTGTTGGGCCGTTTGCCAATTCAAGTATCACCTTCGCTTGGACGCGAGGAGCGATCTCCTTTGTGAATTGATTTTCCAATGCCGACGGCGCGATCACATCACAGGCGCAGGTAAGCAGGTCTTCTTGAGACATTTCCTTTGCGCCAGGAAAACCGGCTAATGTTTTTGTTGATGTTTTGTGAGTGATCACCGCTGGAATATCTAAACCATTTTCTTGATAGATTCCCCCGTGTGAATCTGAAACCGCGACCACCTGATGACCGTGTTGATAAAAAAGTGACGCAATCACTTGACCCGCATTTCCAAAACCCTGAACCGCGACTTTGCATGTTTCTCCCAACCCTAACTTTTTTTGATACGCCTCAAACACATACCACGCGCCTTGTCCGGTCGCCGTCCCACGTCCTTCTGATCCACCGTTCCCAAGAGACTTTCCGGTAATCAAAGCGTAATCAATCTTACCTGTGATCTTTCCATATTCATCGACCATCCAGTCCATGATTTGAGCATTGGTATTTACGTCTGGTGCGGGGATATCTTTATCCGAGCCGATCACATCAGCGATGGAGCGCGTGAATGCTCGCGTGAGACGCTCGAGCTCGCCCGCGGACAATCTTTTTGGATCAACGGCTACCCCTCCTTTGCCCCCACCATAGGGAATATTCACGACCGCACATTTGATGGTCATCCAGAACGCCAATGCCTTCACCTCGTCCATATCCACCTGAGGATGAAAACGCAACCCTCCTTTAAATGGTCCGCGGAGATTATTCCACTGCACGCGATACCCATGAAAAAAGGTTCGTGAACCATTGTCCATCACTACAGGAAATTCCACATCGACGATACGTACCGGATGATGCAAATATTCTACTATTTCAGTCCCGACCACACCTGGCGCCCTCTTGGCCACTTCCGCTAATTGCTTCATCGCATTCTCGAATGCATTTGCCATATTTTTCCTCATTACTCATTACGTATTACTCATTACGTATTACTCATTACGCATTACATTACTCCGCCAAATAATGATCCGCATCAATCGCCGCCATACATCCAGTGCCTGCTGCGGTCACCGCCTGACGATACCACGGGTCTTGCAAGTCTCCGCACGCAAACAAACCAGGGACTTTTGTTTTTGTTGTTCCGGGAATGGTCTTTACATATTTCTTTTCATCCAGATCGACCAAATCCGCTACCAATAATGAGTTGGGCTCGTGACCAATGGCCGCAAACACGCCATCCATAGAGATCTCACTTGTCTCCCCTGTTTTGACATTGCGTAAACGAACGCCTGTGACGTGACCGACCTCAACACCCAAAATATCCGCGACCTCTGAATCCCAAATCACGCGAATTTTTGGATTGGCCAAGGCACGCTCCTGCATAATTTTTGACGCGCGAAATTCATTGCGTCGATGCACAATCGTGACTTGGCTCGCAAAACGCGTCAAAAATTGTGCTTCTTCCATCGCGCTATCCCCACCACCGACAACCACGACATTCTTGCCCTTAAAGAAAAACCCATCACACGTAGCGCAAGCAGAAACACCATGCCCATAGAGCGCCTTTTCTGCTGGCAATCCGAGTCGACGAGCCGTTGCGCCCATCGCCAAAATGACGGTCTTGGCCTTATAGATCTCACCCTTTGCTGTAACTTCAAATCCATCTTCGGTCGGATGAATCCGCTCAACGAGCTCGCTCCTGATCTCTGCCCCAAAACGCTTTGCTTGCTCACGAAATAATGGCATGAGCTCTGGACCTAAAATTCCCTTGGGAAATCCCGGATAATTTTCGACCTCCGTCGTGGTCATGAGCTGACCGCCTGTTTCAATCCCTTCAAATACCAACGGTTTGCGATCGGCGCGCGCAGCATAAATCGCTGCGGTCCATCCTGCTGGCCCAGAACCAACAATAATAATGTCGTGCATATCAACCAATGTGTTTCAACAATTTCTCTTTTAAGATTTCCTTCGTAGTCGTTCCCACATGTTGTTCAACAACCTCCCCGCCCTTAAACACAAAAAAAGTTGGAATAGAGAGCACACTAAATTGACCGGCAATCGTTTGCGCTTCATCCACATTAAGCTTTCCGACTTTCGCTTTTGTGGCATCTACTTCGTGAGCAATTTCTTCTACAATCGGTGACATGATTTTACACGGGCCACACCATACCGCCCAAAAATCAACCAAAACAGGTACCGATGATTGCAACACCTCACTCGCAAAATTTTCGTCTGTAAAGATATGTTCCATAGTTTCCGTATGGT
>VGLT01000038.1 GCA_016866635.1 Candidatus Uhrbacteria bacterium | reverse complement strand
GCTGGGACTTGGTCATCTTTGCCATAGATTTTGGACTCTCTGTGCGAGTCCGGTTAAAAGAGTAAAACCCAAATTAAGAATAAAATTGTGGGTTTGCGAGAGTATTATGCGGCTCCTTTAGAAAAAACACAAGAAAACCCCAGCAAATCGTCAAGAGGTTGTCCAGCATGAATCACAGAACCACCTCTCGGTGGTCTTATGTTGGTCGGGCTAGGGGGACTTGAACCCCCGACCTCTTGCACCCCATGCAAGCGCGCTGGCCAACTGCGCTATAGCCCGATAGTTGCGGATGTATATCATATCATCTATTATTCGCCTAGGTTATATGCCTTCCCGCGACCTCGAATTTCTTTACGAACTCGGCTCCATGCGCCATGTGCAGCGTGCGTGGAGACAGCATTTAGCAACTGATTGTGCCAATGACATGGAGCATACCTTGCGTGTGCTTTGGATTGCGCTTGCCCTTGGTCGGAAAGAAGGATCGATCAATGAAGAAAAATTAATGAAGATGGCGCTCGTACATGACATTGCGGAAACGCGCGTGTCTGATTTGTCGCACTTGCAAAAACGATACGTGAAAACGGATGAAAAACTCGCCGTGCATGAACTATTTTCTGGAACCACATTTTCGGATTTTGAATCGGTCGTTGAGGAATATAACAAGCGCGAATGTCTGGAAGCTAAGGTCGTGAAAGATGCGGACCATCTCGATGTCGATATTGAATTAAAAGAACTACAAGAACGTGGACACGCGATTCCGGAAAAATGGAAAGAAAATCGCGCATTTGTCCGCAAGGAAAAACTGTCGACAGATTCCGCTAAAAAACTCTGGGACCAAATTCAAACATCCGACCCCTCTTCCTGGTATTTGGATACAGCTCGCTCTTGGCTGGAAGGAGTTGCCAAACCCCAAAAGACGTGATATTCTCTAGCCGTTGGCCCGGGAAGGGCCTTTTAAAGAACAGCATATGAATCCACTCGATTATTTCCGTTCTGCGCAAGCTGAACTCAAAAAAGTGTCTTGGCCAAGTCGTAAAGACACGGTTCGCTACAGCGCGCTGGTGATTGCCATTAGTCTTATCGTGGCGGTTTCCTTTGCGGCCCTGGATCAAGGATTTCAGATCGCCGTACAAGGATTGCTTTCACGCGCTCCTCTTGCGGCACCAACTGCGCCGATCACGCCAACCACCGAACCAATCAGCGCAACCCCATCACAAGTTGACGCCACGACTCCCTCTGGCGCTCCAGCAAATGTTACGGTTACCCCCGTTCAATAAATTTACTATGCCAAAACAAACCTCTGACCTTGGGCGTCGCTGGTACGCCATCCATACCTACTCCGGGTATGAAGAAAACGTCGCTGGCAACCTCGAGCAACGTCTCGATACGTTGGGCATGCGCGATAAAATTTTTCACATTCTTGTTCCAAAGGAAAAGAAAATTAAAATTAAGAATGGCAAGCGCCGCGTGATTGAAGAAAAAATCTTTCCGGGATACGTGCTTGTTGAAATGAATGTGACGGATGAATCTTGGTATGTTGTGCGCAACACCCCAAACGTCACAGGCTTCATCGGTACTGGAACCAATCCAACACCCCTCGCGCAAGAAGAGGTCGACTCCATCATGAAACGCATGGGTACGACGGAAGAACCACAGGTGACGATCGACTTACAGCCTGGAATGGCCGTAAAGATCGGTGAAGGTCCATTTAAAGGATTTGAAGGAAAAGTCAATGAAATTGATGGTGCCCGTGGAAAGGTTAAGGTCTTGGTCAGCATGTTCGGCCGTGAGACCCCCCTGGAACTTGACTTTACACAGGTGAAGAAGATATAATCCGGCCACTTAATTTTATGGCAAAGAAAGTAAAAACAACCATTAAAGTGCAGGTCATGGGTGGAAAAGCGACTCCAGCCCCTCCCCTTGGTCCTGCTTTGGGTCAGCACGGCATGAACATTGCTGAGTTTTGTCAGCGCATCAATGCCGCGACCCAAGACCGTTTAGGTGAGGTCGTGCCGGCGATCATTACGCTCTACGAAGACCGCTCTTATGATTTCATCTTAAAGACGCCTCCGGTTCCAGATCTATTAAAGAAGGCGGCGAAGATTGAGAAAGGATCAGGAAAACCTCTTACCGATAAAGTCGGAAAAGTCACCAAGGCCCAAGTCAAAGAAATTGCAGAAAAGAAAATGCCAGATCTCAACTGCCACACGGTCGAAGCCGCGATGCGTCAGGTCGAGGGAACAGCACGGAATATGGGAATTGAAGTCGTCGGCTAGATCTTCATTACTCATTACACATTACTCATTACAATTTATGTGGGAGGCTGACGAATAATCAGCCGACCGAACCACGTATGCCACACGGCAAAAAGTATAATGAAATGAATAAATTGGTTGATCCAAAGAAGCTGTATGCGCCTTTGGAAGCCATGGAGTTGGTTAAAAAAACGTCCCCAACCAAATTTGATGCAAGTGTAGAAGTTCACATCAACCTCGGCATCGATGTAACCAAGGGTGAACAACAGGTCCGCTCGACCATTACTCTCCCCCACTCCACGGGTAAGACAAAAAAAATTGCCGCGTTCGTGAATGGAGATAAGGAAAAGGAAGCGAAAGAAGCCGGAGCGGATTTGGTCGGCGGCGAAGAGTTGATTAGCGAAATCGCCAAGAGCAACAAAATTGAATTTGATGTCGCAATCGCAACCCCTGACATGATGGCTAAGCTCGCGAAGATTGCAAAAATCCTTGGACCATCCGGCCTCATGCCAAACCCAAAAACGGAAACGGTTGGACCAAACGTGAAAAAAATGGTGGAAGAGTTGAAGAAGGGTAAGGTCGCTTTCAAAAATGATACGACAGCTAATTTGCACCAGTTGATCGGAAAAGTTTCCATGGATGCAAAGGCGTTGACAGAAAACTTCACCGTCTTGATCGAAGCGGTGAAAAAAGCAAAACCCGCTTCTTCGAAAGGCGTTTTCCTCAAGTCTGTGACCGTCGCATCTACGATGGGTCCTGGGATCCACGTGGATACGGCAAAAATCGCCTAACAAAAATGACCGCTTCGGCGGTCGTTTTTGATACCTTGTAAAATCGTTGCGCAATCGCTAAGGTTTGGCAGATTTATGACCCGCTACGGCGCCATTCCCTATCAACTCATCAAAGAAATGATGGCGGCTGGGTATATCCAGAATGGGAATGTGGAAGCGATTCAACCAGCTTCGCTTGATCTCACTATTACCGACGAGGTGTATCGCATGCGCGGGTCGTATTTACCGCGACCAGGAGAATCGATTCGGACCATCGTCGAACGCGGAATGTTGTTTAAACATCCGATCGAGCATCCTCTAGAAAAAGATGGGTTATATTTAATTAAACTTGCGGAGTCTCTCAAACTCCCTCCAGGAATTCGTGCGACCACCAGCAACAAAAGCTCTTCTGGTCGAGTGAACTTGCGCGGACGGTTGCTTGTGGACGGTGTGCCACGATTTGACGAGGTGCCTGCTGGCTATCAAGGCTCGCTCTGGATCGAGGTGATTCCAAAATCCTTTCCCATTCGTTTGCACCTTGGCGATCGTATTAACCAAATTCGTTTTTTTCATGGCGATGCGCGCTTGTCTGAACTTGAACATCGCATGGCATATGATCGCCATACCTTTTTGCGCACGCTGGATGGAGCGCGCATTCCTCCGTCTTCTGAATATATCGGGCGCGGAATCACCATGACGGTCGATCTCACGTCAACGGAAATCATTGGGTGGCGAGCAAAATCAACCGCCTGGAGCGTTCTGGACACGGCGAAACGTGACCATGATCCAAACGATTTTTTTGATCCTCTCCCCCGCCCCAAAGATGGGGAATTGGTTTTGCATCCTCAAGATTTTTTGATTCTCGCCACCAAAGAAAAAATCGTCACTCCTCCCAACTACGCCGCAGAGATGGCGGCCTACGATGCCTCAAAAGGAGAGTTTCGCTCTCACTTTGCCGGATTTTTTGATCCAGGGTTTGGATGGGATCAGGATGAGACCAAGTGCGGCAACGTGGCCGTTCTTGAAGTCGAAGCGTACAGCCATGATTTTGTTTTGCGTGACGGTCAACCGATTTGTTTAATGTTGTACGAACGAACGCTCGCAACACCGGAGAGGCTCTATAGCGCAGAGTTAAAGTCGAATTACGCACACCAGAAAGGACTGCTCCTCGCCAAATGGTTTAAAGCTTGACTATGAGAGTTTTTTATATTACAAACCCTCCACACATTCACGAGGTGCGATCATGCAAAAGAAGCTCGGGTACGATGTGATGCTGGACGCGTTGGAGGACGCGGCAAGCAAACTGGCGCACAGCGATGAGTTCATGCGCACAGCGGCGGGGATCGACTACGTCACGATCTCTATGATGCTCTCGCTGACCCGAATCGAGCGTGCAGACATGGTCCGCGTCCGCCGAACGCTCATGGGAATCATGCGGCGCTTTCCGGTCGACGAACTGCTCCGCAAGTCGGAAGCAAATCTCGAGGGGCTCATCTCCGAGCTCGCGGCATACATCAAGGCACACCGCAGCCAGCGTCCGCGCGACCCGAACAAGGCCCCCTTCCGCCGCAAGCGCCCGTGACCATTCCCGCACCGTCCGCTCCCTGATCGCCCCGCTCCTCGAGCGGGGTTGATCTTTTCTATTCGTTTGTTCTTTGCGTGTGTGCTTTAATATCGATCGATATGCCAAAACTCATCCTTGGTTTCGTCGGACAAGCCGGCTGTGGAAAAGGGACGGCCGCTGATATTCTGCGTGAAAAATATAAAGCCGGATATTATCGTTTTTCTGCCATTTTAGGAGATTTGCTTACACGCCTATCGTTAGAGAAGACGCGAGACAATTTGATAAAAATTTCCGAGATGGTACGCCAAGGATTTGGGGAAGATGTTTTATCCTACGCGATTCAAAATGATTCCGTGCATGCCAAAGAAGATATTGTGGTGATCGACGGCATCCGACGATTGGAAGATATTGCCGCGCTCGAACCACTCCCCAACTTCAAACTCGTCGCCATCAGCGTGCCTGCGGAGTTACGGTATGAGCGCATGAAAGGGCGCGGAGAAAAAGCGGACGAGACCACTATGACTTGGGAAAAATTTTTGGAAAATGAACAGCGCTCAACCGAGATCACTATCCCAGCCGTCATGGAACGCGCTTCCGTCACATTATCTAACGCGGGAACACAAGAGGAATTTCTCTCTGCGGTTGATGGCATGATGAAACATTTTGGATTCTAACACGCCTATGAAAGCCTATCTCGACATCGTCCGTCATATTCTTGAACACGGGGAGCAGAAAGCAAACCGCACGGGTGTTGATGCGATGACGGTTGCTGGCGCCCTGTTTGAGCATGACATGTCCAAAGGCTTTCCATTACTCACCACAAAAAAAGTCCCTTTTCGTCTGATCGCAACGGAACTCGAATTTTTTATCAAAGGTCTAACCGACAAAGAGTGGTTAAAGGAACGAAATAACCATATCTGGGATGAGTGGGCCAACCCCAAAAAAGCACCTTACGGGCATTCAGAAGAGGAAAAAAAGCGCATGCTTGAAGAGCGTGATTTGGGAGCAATTTATGGATTTCAGTGGAGACACTTTAATGCACCGTATCAAAATTACGATAGCGATTATACTGGACAAGGCGTTGATCAACTCAAACGAGTCGTCGATACACTGAAATCTAATCCCTCCGACCGCCGCATGATCGTCTCGGCCTGGAATCCATCGATGCTTGGCGAAATGGGGCTACCTCCTTGCCACTACGCCTTTCAAGTGACCGTCATCAATGGAAAGCTCAACCTCCTCTGGAACCAACGCTCCGTCGACACAATGCTCGGTCTCCCTTTTAACATCGCGAGCTACGCCCTCCTGCTTCATCTTTTAGCCAAAGAAAGCGGCTTACAAGAGGGACGATTGATTGGTTTTCTTGCTGACACGCATATCTACATCAATCATGTTGATGGGGCCAAAGAACAGCTGTCTCGTGACGCATCGCTCTATCCTCTCCCCCAAATCACGACCGACCCATTCACTTCAATCTTTGATTGGAAATCGGATGATTCAAAAATTCTGAATTATCAAAGTCATCCCAAAATTGAATTCCCCATTGCCGTCTAATCATGTCGATTTCTCTCATTGCGGCCGTTTCAAAAAATAACTGCATTGGAAAACAAGGCGGTCTCCCTTGGAATATTCCAGAAGATCTGAAACATTTTAAGCAACACACGGTTGGAAAAATCGTGCTCATGGGACGCAAAACCTGGGAATCGATCCCGGAAAAATTTCGCCCTCTTCCTGAGAGACTGAATATTGTTATTTCACGACAAAGTGATTTGGCTGTTCCATCTGGAGTGGAAACATCTTTGTCTATCGACGATGCTCTCCGGGGACATGCTTCCGATCACATCATGGTTATCGGCGGGGCAGAAATCTATCGACAGACGATCGACGTGGCCGATACGCTCTATTTGACGGAAGTCGATCAAACCGTTGAAGATGGCGATGCTTTTTTTCCGGAAATCAATCGATCTGTGTGGAAAGAAGTTGATCGAGAGCTACATCAAGGATACGCATTTGTGACCTATAAACGAATATGACCCAAGGAACATTCATCGTGATCGATGGCACCGACGGCTCTGGAAAAGGAACGCAAACACGAAAATTAATTGAACGATTAAAAAACGAGGGCCGCTCTGTCGCGCTCATGGATTTCCCGCGATACGGAAACCCCTCTGCCTTGTTTGTGGAAAAATATTTGCGGGGTGAATATGGTGGCGTGAATGAGGTGGGGGCCAAAAAGGGTTCTCTCTTTTTTGCTCTGGACCGTTACGATGCCTCGTTTGAAATTAAAAAACTCCTCTCGGAGGGCACGATCATCATCTCCAATCGCTACGTCTCTGCCAACAAAGGTCATCAAACCGCCAAGATTAGCGATCCAGAAGAGCGCAAGGCCTTTGTGGCTTGGTTGAACGATTTGGAATATAATATTCTTGGTATCCCCAAACCAGACACAACGATTTTATTACATGTCCCGGCTGATATCGGGTATGCCTTAGTCGCCTCCAAAGACGATCGCGGGTATCTTGATGGCAAGAAACGCGACATTCATGAGGCGGACAAGAATCATTTACGCGCCGCGGAACAAGCCTATTTGGAACTCCCTCAATACGATCAAGGTGAAAACTGGAAATTAATCTCCTGCGTTGAAGATGGTCAACTCCTCTCCATCGATAGCATCCATGAACGCCTCTATTCTCTTATTCTTCCCCTCCTCACTTCCTAATTTCCTATGTCTTCCTTTTCTCCCATCGGTCCATTGATGCAGCAAAGCTGGCGCCAATTTACCCGTGATTGGCGGCTCACCGCAGGCATTTCTCTCTGGTTTTTACTTCCCATAGGTCTAGATTTCTTGCGATCCATCTTTCAAACAGCCATCCCCATGTTTAGCAACGGAAATACTGGGCTTGTTTCTTCTTTTCTTTTCCTCTCTGCGATCATCGCTCTTCCTGCGGCGGTGATCAATTTTATCGTCTATTTCCTCACCCCCGTCCGACTCTATCGCCTCATGTTGAAACGGGATACTCAACACCCAGATGCCACAAGCAGTAAAAGCTCCTGGCCCTGGGATCTCCTTGGACCATTCTTATGGATCGTGGTTCTTTTTATACTCATGCTCCTGGGCTGTCTGTTGGCGGGAGTCATGACTGGAGGGATCACGGCCGTCCTGGCTCATGTTGCCTTTCATGCAGGACGTACCTGGACAGCCATCCTCTCTCTTGGCCTTGGTTCGCTTACGACGGTGTTGTGCTCCGTCTATTTTGGTGTCCTGTTTTCTCAAAGCATCTTTTTATTGATTGAAGATGACGTGCATGGGACAGGAGCATTCAAACGTTCCGCGCAACTGGTCCATGGTCGCTGGTGGAGCGTCTTTGGACGGCTGTTCTTGAACCAACTCATCATGGGCTTACTCTTTTTGAGTGTCTTTGCGATCGTTTTTGCTCTCTCGGTCTTCTTGATTTGGACCATCAGCGGCTTTCAATTCTCCAATCTTAACCAAATCTTTGGTCAATTTGCTTCCAACCCTGCTCCAAGCAGTGCTCTTGTCAGCATCATCTTTATCTTTGGTCTTATCATCACGCTCGTCCCCGTCGCCTTTCAAATCTGTGTCTCCCCATACTTCATGACCTATACCGTCAAACTATTCCACGCATTGAAAGCAAGTCGGTAAAAGAGTATCATGGAAGGCATGGAACACTCTCTCATCCACATTCACGATCTTGTTTCGGAAAGTTGGCGCGATTTTCGGGCACACTGGAATCAATCTCTCCGCTACACCTCTTGGTTTT
>VGLT01000037.1 GCA_016866635.1 Candidatus Uhrbacteria bacterium | reverse complement strand
CAGGGCCTGTGCAAACAGGTACCTCGCCCGACACTGATCGGCCTCTTCAACCTCGCAAGCCCCCTCGTTTGCGGGGTCTTGCATTTTTAGAGGGTTTCTTGTATTCTCTTGGCATTTATCCATCCTCGTTTCCTTCATAAAAAGTGAGCATGTTCTCCTGGTCCTACGCACGTCGGACCAACGTGCTCTCGAATGAAACAATCTAAAAGGAGAATTCGATTCTATGCCTCAGGTTCCTAATCTTGTTCAGTTACTGCAAGCCGGCGCGCACTTTGGTCATCAAAAATCCAAGTGGCATCCAAAAATGAAGAAATATATTTTTGGAACGCGCAACGACATCCATATTTTGAATTTGGAAGAAACACAAAAAATGTTGGACGCGGCTTTACAATTTGCAAAAAAGACGACCTTGCGTGGCGGCACGATTCTGTTTGTCGGCACCAAAAAGCAAGCGGCTCTTGCGGTAGAAACAGCGGCGAAAGCTTGCACCATGCCATACGTCACCAAGCGTTGGCTGGGTGGGACCCTCACCAACTTTGCTTCCATGGCGCAGTTGATCCGCAAGTTTAAAGAGATGAAACGTCGTCAAGAAAAGGGTGAGTACAGCAAGTACACAAAATTTGAGCAGATGAAATTTGGTGAAGAGATTAAAATTTTGGATGAGAAAGTTGGTGGGATTCAAGAGTTGAACCGCATTCCAGACGCGATCTTTATCCTCGATATCCGCAAAGATAAAACCGCATTGGAAGAAGCATTGAAACGTGGAATCAAAATCATTGCCGTGTGTGATTCAAACGTGGATCCAACCTCGGTTGATTTTCCCATCCCCGCAAATGATGACGCGGTCAAATCCATTGAATTGATCGCAACCTTGATGGCCGACGCGATCAAAGAAGGTCGTGAGGAGTGGGAGAAATCTCGCGCCAAACTTGGAAGCTCGCTCGTAACGCCTATGGGGCAAGCACAGGGAGCAAAAGAGGGCGCGGCTAGTCACCCATTTTTGGAAGGGAGAAACTAACTAAAGCTTCTTAGCCTTTAGCTTCTTAGGCGTTAGGTTTGACCTAAGAAGCTAAAAAGCTAAAGCCTAAATAGCTCATGGATATGATCGATGCGAAAATGGTATATGACCTGCGCAATCGAACGGGTGCAGGAATTGTAGATTGTAAAAGCGCGTTGGAAGAAGCTGGCGGTGATATAGAAAAGGCCATCGAAGTTTTGAAAAAGAAAGGCGCCATCAAGGCGGCAAAGAAACAGTCTGAGCGTCAGGCAAGCGAAGGGATTATAGCATCGTACGTTCACCACAATGGGAAGTTGGCGGCTTTGTTGGAGCTTGCCTGTGAAACGGATTTTGTGGCTCGCAACGAGGAGTTTAAGCTTTTGGCGAGCGATCTTGCGTTGCAGGTTGCGGCGATGGATCCACAGTATGTGAGTCCAGAAACGGTCCCAGCAGAAATCGTCGAAAAGAAAAAGGAAGAATTTTTGGCTGAGATGGCGAACGAGAATAAGCCAGAAGATATCAAGGCAAAAATTGTTGAGGGCAAGCTGAACAAGTGGTACACGGATGTGTGCTTGACGAAGCAATCGTTTATCAAGAATGAAGAGCAGACCATTGAACAACTGATTAACGAGAAGACAGCAAAGATTGGAGAAAAGATCGTACCGACGCGCTTTCAAAGAATGATCATGGTCGGTGGCGGACAAAGCTAAAAAAGACGGGTCCGGTTGCCGACGGTACCTCTTGGCGCCACCCGTCTTTTTCATGTTGTTGTGTTATAATGCCGGACGTATGAATATTGCGATAAATGGTTTTGGTCGAATTGGCCGAGGGGTTTTAAAAGCTGGTTTAGCAAAAGCAGGATTTCATGTCGTCGCGATTAATGATTTGACGGACACAAAAACGCTCGCGCATTTATTGCGACATGACACGGTGTATGGTGCCTATGATAAGAAGGTAGATTTTGATGAATCACATTTGATGGTTGGAGGAAAGAAAATTTTGGTCACGGCAGAAAAAGATCCAGCCATGTTGCCATGGAAAAAATTAAAGATTGATGTTGTGCTGGAATGCACAGGACGATTTACGGATTTGGAAGGTGCGTCAAAGCACATCACCGCAGGAGCGAAGCGTGTGATTATTTCTGCGCCAGCCAAAGGCGGCCATGTGCCGACGTTTGTGATTGGAGTAAATGAGAAGTCCGTTCGTCAGTCAAAAGCGGAGGTGATCAATAATGCGAGCTGCACGACAAACTGCATCACGCCGGTTGCAGATATTTTGGAGCAGACGTTTGGCATTAAAAAAGCGATGATGACGACCGTGCATTCTTATACCGCTTCTCAGGTTCTTCAGGATGCTCCAGCCAAAGATTGGCGCGAGGCGCGCGCGGCGGCGGAGAATATTGTGCCGACAACCACGGGCGCCGCGATAGCGACGGCTCAAGTGATCCCTGCTTTGAAAGACCGATTTGATGGACTGTCGATCCGCGTTCCAACGCCGGTCGTATCCTTGTCTGATTTTACGGTTCTTCTAAAAAGGCAGGTGACGGTTGAGCAAGTGAATAACGTTTTTAAAAAGGCCGCAAAAGAAAAACGTTGGAAAGGGATTTTAGAGGTAACCAACGAATTGCTTGTGTCGTCTGATTTTATCGGAAACCCGGCCTCTGCGATCGTTGATTTGAATTTAACAAAAGTGATTGATGGAGATTTTGTGAAAGTTGTTGCCTGGTATGACAATGAGTGGGGCTATTCCAACCGTCTGGCAGAAATGGCGTTGATCGTGGGGAAGAATGTGAAGTAGTGTAATGAGTAATGTGTAATGAGTAATGTGTAATGAGTAATGTTTGTCGAACATGAAACTTCGATCATTGCCATCAGCATTAAATCTCAAGGGAAAGAAAGTGTTGATTCGGGTTGATTGGAATGTGCCAGTCGTGAAACATGAAGCATGGAGCATGAAACATGTACCACCGGAAGATACGCTCAAAATTAGACAATCGTTGTCAACGATCAAGATGTTGAAGAGACGTGGGGCAATTTTGATTGTGTTGACGCATTTGGGTCGGCCTAAGAGGCGGGATCAGGAGCATTCGACTCGACATCTTGTCGATGTAATCAAAAACGAATTTGATTTGCACTGCTATTTTCATCCAGAATCTGTCATGCGGGGAGTGGAGCATGAGCGTCTTGAACGCATGTTGTTGACGAGCAAACCCGGAGCGATTCATGTCTTAGAGAATGTTCGTTTTGAAATGGGGGAGGAGGATAATGATCAAGAGCTTGCGCAAGCGTATGCATCGCTTGGAGACCTATTTATCAATGATGCATTTGCTTCTTCTCACCGGGCGCATGTTTCCGTAAGCGGGATCGCACAATATCTCCCAGCGTATGCCGGACCAAATTTGGTTGATGAAGTCACGGCATTGTCACGACTGTTGATTAAGCCACGCCGACCGTTTGTTGCGGTGATTGGTGGCCTCAAGATCTCGACAAAACTTCCCGTGTTAAAAATATTGTTAGGAGTGTGCGATAAAATTTTAATCGGGGGTGCGATGGCGACAACGATCGAGGCGGCGATGAAAGAGTCTGTCGGAATTTCTTTTATTGAAGAAGAGGTTTTAGCGCAAGCGAAAAAGATTGGAAAAAATAAAAAAGTTTCATTACCGATTGATGCTCTGGTCACGAATAAACAGGCCGATCCTGCTCATGCGCACGTCGTCTCGATTCATAAAATTCCGAAACAAGAAATGATCGTGGATGTTGGTCCAGAGACACTCGAGGTTTGGGAAAAGATTTTGCATAAAGCGAATACGATTCTCTGGAATGGTCCGATCGGGATGATTGAGATTCCGGCGTTTGCAAATGGTTCGTTGCATCTCGCTCGAATCATTGGGAAACGTGTCAAAGGGAGACCATTTGGTGTTGTGGGTGGGGGAGATACCGATCCGCTCGTCCTCATTTCGCACACAAAAAAACAGTTTGATCACCTGTCGATGGGTGGTGGGGCATTGCTGGATTTCATAGCAGAAAAAGGAACATTGCCTGGACTTTTGCCATTAGTAATGAGTAATAAGTAATGTGTAATGAGGACCAGGATTTCTAGTCTTCATTACTCATTACACATTACGCATTACTTCGTGTTATACTTTTTAAACTATGTTTAAAGAACAAAAAGCTTTGTCATTTTTGACGGGTGCGGTTTTAGTGATGTTGTTTTTCTTTTTGGGTGTGAAGGCGTGGAATGGATTTGCCGAGCATGACGCGATTGGTCGTCAACCGTTGCAACGCGATACGATCACGATCGATGGAGAAGGAAAAATCACCTCACCGCCCACCATTGGTCGAGCAGATTTAGGGGTTTACTCGGAAGCCAAGGATGCGGCATCTGCGCAGAAAGATAATGCAGAAAAGATGAATGCGATTCAGAGTGCCATGCAAAAATTGGGAATTAAAAAAGAAGACATGCAAACCAGTGGGTATCATGTTGGGCCAAAATATGACTGGACGCGCGGACAGGTCATTACGGGGTACACGGTTTCCCAAACATTGAATGTAAAAATTCGTGATTTGAACAAAGTGGGTGAGGTGTTGGCGCAGGCCGGAGCCCTGGGTGCAAATCAAGTGAACGGCGTACAGTTTAGTATCGAAGACCCGGCGGCCGCTAAACAAGAAGCTCGGAAGAAAGCGATTGAGGATGCACGCGCCAAAGCAAATGAGCTGGCAAAATCACTGGGATTAAAGGTGGCGCGCGTCGTAAACTTCACCGAGCATACAAATGATATGCCACGTCCGTATCCGTATATGATGGATGCCGTGGCGACCAAAGAATCAGCAGCACCGATGGCCCCAGATATTCAACCGGGAACCACAGATATCGTATCGAATGTTTCCGTCACATTTGAGATTCAATAACTATGTTTGGAGGAAACAAAATCAGATCAATTCATGCACGAGAGGTTTTAGATTCACGCGGCAATCCCACGGTAGCTTGTCGTGTGACGCTTCAGTCTGGTGCGTCGGCGGAGTCTGAGGTTCCATCGGGTGCATCCACAGGATCACACGAGGCGCTTGAACTTCGTGATGGGGGTAAACGGTATGGTGGAAAGGGCGTGCTGAAAGCGGTAGCCAATGTCAATAAAAAAATATTGCCGGTGTTGCGAGGGTTAGATGGAAGCAAGCAGCAAGAAATAGATCGCATCATGTGTGAGATGGATGGAACCAAGAATAAATCCAAGCTCGGGGCCAATGCCATTTTGAGCGTGTCCCTGGCTTGTGCGCAAGCGACGGCACAGCATCGCAAGATGTCGCTCTGGAAATCTCTGCGCGAGACGTTTGATTTTCATCGCAAAGCAGGATTGCCGATCGCCACCATGAACGTCTTAAATGGGGGAGCGCATGCCGGATGGATTATGGATATTCAGGAGTGCATGTTGGTTCCTCAGCAGAAAAAATTCTCTGAGCGATTGCGTGCGGGAGTGGAAACGTTTCATGCCTTGGCAAAGATTCTAAAATCGCGTGGGGGAGTGACGACCGTCGGAGATGAAGGAGGATTTGCACCGAAATTTGGATACGTAGAAATGGCATTTGATATGTTGATGGAGGCCATTAAGAGCGCCGGATATAAGCCAGGCAGAGATATTAAACTTGCAGCCGACATTGCGAGCTCTGAGTTTTACGATAAAAAAGCGAAGCTGTATCGCATGAAAGTGGAAGGCAAGGATTATCGTGCAGAAGAACTCCTGGCTCGTTACAGAGCTTGGCAAACCATGTATCCGATTGAGTCGCTGGAAGATCCATTTGCGGAGGATGATTGGAAATCATGGGAACACGCACTCCCCCATTTACAAAAAAAATCCGTGATTGTTGGTGATGATTTTTTCGTCACGAATGCCGAGCGTCTGGCGAAGGGAATACAAGAAAAAGCCGCCTCCGCGATTCTCATCAAATTTAATCAAATCGGCACCTTGTCACAAACCGTCGACGCCATCAACATGGCGCACCAGGCAGGATGGGCAACGTCGATCTCACATCGCTCTGGAGAAACAGCAGACACGACGATTGCAGATCTTGCCGTTGCATGTGGCTCTGAATATATTAAAACCGGTTCACTCTCACGCTCGGAACGCGTGGAAAAATATAATAGATTATTAGCCATTGAAGAGGAGATGGGGAGGGGATAAAAATAAACGCCCCGGCCGTAGAGCATGGCCGGGGGCTAGGAGACACGATCATCTTCTCCGGGTTTTGGTGGAACGATGAAGAGGATTGGGATCAGGCTTATGATGCACACGATCCCGAGGAAGAACATTTTTGCAGCCCAGACGACTCGAGCGACCCGCTTTCGTCGCCGCATTGATCTGAATTCTAGGAGGTCGGTGATGGGCCGGCCTCCGGGGACGAGTTCCCAGCGACCTCTTTTTCCCATTGCATACCTCCAAGAAGGTCTTTGTTATATAGGGCTTTCATCATTTTGTCAACCGTGATAAATTTTCGCATTCATGCCAAATCCAACCTTTTTCATCACTACGTACGGCTGTCAGATGAATAAAAATGATAGCGAGCGTATCGCGGGGCTTTTGTCGTCGCTGGGATTTCAATCCACGGAAGAGGAATCGGGAGCTGATCTTATCCTCGTGAATACCTGCAGTGTTCGTCAATCGGCGGAAGATCGTGTCTACGGTTCACAAGAAAAATATTTAGAATACAAAAAGAAAAAACCGAACATGATTGTGGCGGTCACGGGATGTATGGCAGGGAGAGACAAAGCCGGCGCTTTTCGCAAGCAATTACCTGCAACGGATTTGTATTTTCCAACTCCCGACATGATTCATTTGCCCAAATGGATTGCGGAATTGCGACCCGAGTTGGTCAATTCCGAAGCGCTGGAATCAGATTATCTTAAGCTTCATCCGCTCCGAGCCCCATCGGTACAGGCGTATGTGACCATCCAAACCGGATGCAACAAGTTTTGTACGTATTGCGTGGTGCCGTATGCACGCGGGCTTGAACGCAACCGTCCGGTCAAAGATATTTTGGAGGAATGTCGTGAGCTTATCGCGCACGGTGTTGTCGAGATCACGCTGCTTGGTCAAACCGTGAATTCATTTCGTGCCAGTGATCCAGAACATTTTTCCAAGCACAATCCATTCCATGATCATTTTGCCGCACTGCTTTGGGAATTGAATCAGCTGGATGGATTGGTCCGTCTGCATTGGACCGCGGCCCATCCGTTGTCCATGACGGACGAGGTGATTGCCGCGCTTGCTCTTTCGAAACAGATGAACTATTTACATCTGCCCGTTCAGTCAGGAAATACTGAAGTATTACGGCGGATGAATCGTAAATATACCCGAGAACACTATTTGGAAGTGATTCGCAAGATCAAAGAGGCCCGTCCAGAGATAGCGCTTGGCACGGATATCATCGTTGGTTTTTCCGGAGAGACGCGTAAACAATTTGCTGACACACTCTCGCTCTATCGCGAGGTAGACTTTGATATTTCCTACAATGCACAGTATTCGCCGCGCTCGGGGACGATGGGAATAAAGCTCTTTAAGGATGATGTGGGGAAAGCAGAAAAGCGTGAGCGTTGGGATGAGTTGCAGGCGCTCATGGAGGAAACGGCCCTGAGAAAAAATCAGGTATACAAGGATCAAACTATCTCGGTTTTGGTCGATCGAGTCGAACACGGCCTGGCAAGCGGAAATTCAAATGAAATGAAATTCGTTCGTTTTCCTTCGCAGGATCAATCGCTCGTGGGCAAGATCGTGCCTATGCAGATCACTCAAGCAAAGGCTTGGGTCCTGGAGGGTTGTCAGTTTTCACCATCTTTTGTATAGTCTGTCATATATCGTGCAAGGGAAGGCTCTTGCCGCCTCGCGGCTTAAAAGGCGCGCTAAAAGAACGCGACCATCGGAGATTGCGCTCCCCAAAGTTATCTTTATTGTCGGTGCCACGGCTGCTGGGAAAACGGCCCTGGGAATTTTTTTGGCACAACAATTCCACGGAGAGATTATCAACGCAGATGCGCGCCAAGTATATAAGCACCTAACCATTGGCACGGGCAAGCCACCCGATGGAACATCGGATCGCTATTTGGGTCATCGCACATACATGGTTCAAGGCATCCCGCACTATTTTATGGATTTTCTTTCTCCAAACAAGGTATATACAGTCGCTAGTTGGAGAAAGCAGGCGTTTAAAGCCATTAATGGAATCACGCGCCGTGATCACATGCCCATCGTGGTTGGTGGAACGGGACTGTATATTCAATCGATGGTTGATAATTATCAAATTCCATCCGTTCCGCCGCAAGACCATTTTCGAAAAGCCATGGAATCAAAATCATTGGATGAACTCGTGCGACTCTTAAAAAATGTAGATCCGGATGCGATCAATATTGTAGATCTGAAAAATCGGCGTCGCGTGATTCGCGCGATGGAGGTGGTGACGTTTACCGGAAAACCATTTTCCGCCCAACGCGCGCGATCGGCCCCGATT
>VGLT01000036.1 GCA_016866635.1 Candidatus Uhrbacteria bacterium | reverse complement strand
ACGCTCGGATTCACAATATCCATACCTACCACATAATCATTTTTCTTGAGTTTGATTCCGCGTACGCCCGCGGCCGTGCGGCCCATCGCCCGTACATCTTTTTCGCTAAAACGAATGGATTGGCCCTGACGTGTCACGAGCGAGATATCGTCTGTTCCCGCAGTTGGCTTAACCCAGGTGAGCTCATCTCCCTCATCCAAACCAATGGCGATCAAACCACTGCGGCGCACATTGGAGAACTGTTCTAAATCACATTTTTTGATGGTTCCCTGACTGGTAACCATCAGCAAAAACTTGGCCCCTTCTGCCTCATCCATCGGCAAGGTTACAGACACTTTTTCACCAGGTGCCAACTGCAAAAAGTTCACGATCGCCTGACCTTTGGCGGTTCGACTCGCCTGAGGCAAATCATAGGCTTTGAGTCGGAAGGCGCGTCCACGCGAAGTAAAAAAGAGGATCTCTGTGTGCGTGTTTGTGGTAAACATCTGGCGGACCATGTCTTCTTCTTTGGTCGCAAGACCCACGATCCCCTTGCCACCACGACCCTGTGAACGGAAGGTGTCTGGAGGCAGGCGCTTGATATACCCATCTTCGGTCAACATCACGATCGTGTCTTCCTGTGGCACCAAATCTTCCATGGAGAATTCCCCAACCGGATGTGGAACGATCTGTGTACGGCGCTCATCTCCAAATTTCTCGCGCAGATCTTGCACTTCTTTTTTGATGATCCCTAAAATTTTCTTGGCTGATCCCAAAATCCCTTCCAGTTCGGCGATCAATTTCTTTTTCTCATCATATTCCTGCTCGACCTTCATGCGCTCCAAGTTCGCTAACTGCTGCAAGCGCATCTCCAAAATTGCCGAAGCCTGGATCTCCGACAACTTAAACTTACTCATCAAGTTCATCTTTGCCTCATCCTTGTCTTTTGATTTCTTGATCGTAGCGATCACCTCGTCAATCTTCAAAAGCGCAATGCGCAACCCTTCCAAAATATGCAAGCGCTCCTTGGCACGATCCAAATCATACTGTGTCCGTCGTCGCACAATCTCCTTGCGATGTGCAACATACTCCTCCAGCAATCCTTTGAGCGTCAAAATACGAGGCTGAATCCCCCCATCCACCAAACACAGCGTGTTTACATGGAACGTCTCTTGCAATTGCGTCATCTTAAACAGCTGATTCAAAATCTTTTTTGGGTAGGCATCTTTTTTTAACTCAACAACGACGCGCACCCCATCTTTGTTAGATTCATCGCGAAGATCACGGATCCCCTCAATGCGTTTTTCCGTCACCAATTCCGCAATCTTCTCGAGCAAGGTCGCTTTGTTGACTTGGTAAGGAATTTCCGTAATCAAAATACGAAACGATCCGGCCTTCTCCTCGACAATCTCTGTCTTGGCACGCATCACAATGCCACCTTTTCCGGTTGCATAGGCCTGCTTGATCTCATGTTTATCGTAAATGATTCCCCCGGTTGGAAAATCCGGTCCTGGGATATGCTGAACCAGTTCATCGATCGAGATGTCTGGATTTTCCATCAACGCTTCTAGCCCATGACACACCTCGGTTAAGTTATGTGGAGGGATGTTGGTCGCCATTCCGACCGCGATGCCGAGTGTTCCGTTTAGCAATAAGTTTGGAATTTTGGCTGGAAGAACTTTTGGTTCTTTGTGTGAACCATCGTAGTTTGGACGAAAATCCACCGTGTCTTTATCGATATCTGCCAACATTTCTTCTGCCAATGCTGTCAATTTGGCTTCTGTATAACGCATGGCGGCCGCGCTATCGCCATCCATGGAACCAAAGTTTCCCTGTCCCCTGACCAACGGGTAACGCATGGCAAAATCCTGCGCCATACGCACCATAGAGTCATACACCGCTGTATCGCCGTGTGGATGATATTTACCCAACACTTCTCCAACCACGGTCGCTGACTTTCTAAACTTGGCATTCGCGCGTAGTCCCAAATTCCACATGGCAAACAAAATACGCCGATGCACCGGCTTCAACCCGTCGCGCGCATCGGGCAGCGCACGATCGACGATCACCGACATGGCATAATCCAAAAACGCGGTCTGAATCTCTTCAACCAATGGCGCTGGGTCCACCTTCCCTACAATCGCTCCTGGTTCAAGTGGCATTTTCTGTTGGTCTGGCATACGTGTTCTGGCTACTAGTTACTCTTAGTACTCGTGGTCGTCATCTCCTGAATCTTCTTGGCCATCGCATCAAACGCTTGTTGTTCTTGCACCGCTTGATCGTACCCTTTTTTCATCGCATCCACATTCGCCTTGATTTGTTGTTTACCGGTCTCAATATTCTTGGCAGGAAATCCTTCTCGAAACTTTTTCAAGTTGGTTTGTAGGATTTGCGCTGCTTCATCAGGTTGATCAGAAAGGCTTTGTCGTAAATTTGTTCCAACCGTCATCCACCACCCCGTGATAATCACGAGACAAGATGCGGTAATGCCCACGTAATACCCCAACCCCCACCCTCGTGGATGTGCATGCCTTTGACGAGCGGCGTGATGCGCGTGAATCAAAGCCGCTTTCTCCTCTGATGACATGACACGAGGCGTTTCATCATCATGAACAGCGCGATCATGACGACGAGGGGGTCTGCGGTGGGTGCGAGTAGGCATATTAGGCTCGCTCGAGGACGTACACAACCAAATCTTCTGCTGGTAGGTCTTTGCGATTGATTTTTAGTTTATTGACGTTTTCGCATTTGTTAACGCCCAGCTCTTTACAGAATGCATCGACCGTTCCGAGTTTCTCTTTTACCCCTTCGATTTGATAATGCAGTGGAATCACGATGCGCGGTTCGACGGTTTGGATAATCTCGACGGCTTGTTTTGCATTCAATTGATCGCCGCCTCCCACGGGTAATAATAAAATATCAATGTTGTCGAGCTTGCCCAACTCTTCCTCACTCAACACGCGATTGAGACCTCCGAGAAATCCGAGGGAGACTCCCTCAATCTCAAATCGATACATCAAACCGTGTGTGTCTCCACCATTGGGGAGAGCGTGGACATAAGAAAAAATACCGCTCACCTCATATTCCCCTGGATCAGAAACGATAAAGGGCGTGTTGGTAAATTGATCGAGTGGAAAGTGCTTTTTGTCTTGGTGAGAAAGGGCCACCACGTCAGGCGCAAGGGTGCGCGGAAAGCGCAGACCTGAATCTGACCCATATGGATCCGTCACCAAGGTTGCCTCTTTTTCCCCATGCGCCGCCTCGATCCGAACGCAGGAAAATCCGTGCCAAAAGATATGCATATGACCCCAAAAGTTTACCCTTTTTCACTCACACAGGCAAGAGATTTTCAAGGGTCTTACCGCCCAAAAAACCCCTCCAATTCCTTAGATTTTGTGTCTATGCGTTTTTCCTCTTTCGCGAGCTGACACCAAATTGAATCAACATACCGGCTAAAATGATCACCGGGGGCCAGAGGGTATAGCGCTCGATATAATCTGGCAATCCACCAAACTTATCCGATGATGTCGGAATGTATTGACCCCACGTTTTACACCATTCTATTTCGTGAGCTGTCACCCCTTTCTCTGCTCGACTGATGCCATAGCAGCGACTGACCACATGGGAGGCGAAAAAACTAACCACAAGCATGAAGAGCGCGATCCCAAACGCCCACCAGCGGACACGCGGCTCGATCCATTTTGTGAGATAGTTTCGAAAGACAATCGCATACATCAAACCCAGGATAATGATAGGAAGATTCGCGATAAACAAGTGCATTCCCTGGGAAGAAATATATGGTAAGAAGACATGGTAAATTTTTCCTAAGAGGACATAAACGAGTGGATAAACTATCAGCGGCGATACAAGTAAAACAATGGTTCTCGCGTCATGTTTTTTCAAAAGCAGAATCGCGATTGCCATCAAAAAGAATGGGACCAGAGCAAAGGCCCAAAGATTAAACGCGAGCAAGACAACGAACAGCGCCGCGAGGCCCAACGAAACGAGCAAAGGAACGTGTTGTTTGGTAAACATATATTTATTTTGAAATG
The DNA here is from genome assembly GCA_016866635.1 of Candidatus Uhrbacteria bacterium. Taxonomy (GTDB): domain Bacteria; phylum Patescibacteriota; class Patescibacteriia; order 2-12-FULL-60-25; family 2-12-FULL-60-25; genus VGLT01. The sequence goes on along the minus strand of VGLT01000036.1, from coordinate 4,584 downwards.
ACTTTGACCAGCTTGGCACTATTCATGACCTCTGCACCCGCATAGTTGATCTCATAATCCTCGATCAGGATCGTCGCTGATCCATTTCCATAGGCTGGACCAAAGGCCTTGTTTGCTTTATCAGGATTTGAAAACCAAAACACAACTGGTTCCTGTTGTTTCAAATGTGGAAGTTTTAGGATTTCCTGCGGATCCGAGACTCTAAACGTTGTAAGATCCTGACCAAAGAATTCGTTGGTACTATAGTCGTAATCACCCTTCACGGTCACAGGCCCAGAAAACTCAATATGAATATTCTGAATATCGCCATAGGAATATGGCAATTGAATACCTGGAACACCGCTCACCTTTGTCACCTTGAGCCCACTCACCTCATCTCCTACTTTGACCTGTGCCGGATCGACGACTCCGGATGACTGAATGGATCTGGCTTGCTGAGTAGATGCACATCCAGCTCCCAAAAGCATGACAGAGAAAAAAGCTGACAAAAATAATTTCTTCATATTTATTTTATTCTACCTTTCTGAGATCGGTACATCAATCCTCCCACAATCGCGATGGCGAGCGCATCAGCTGCGTCATCTGGCTTTGGAATTTCTTTGAGCTTGAGAAATCGTTTTACCATCTCTTGCACCCCTTTTTTGCCTGCCGCTCCCCAGCCGGTGATTCCCTGTTTTATCTGATTTGGGGTCACCTCGACGATGGGAAGTCCGGCATCGGCAATGGCTAAAAAGATCACTCCGCGTGCCATCCCAACTTTCATGGCGGTCTTGGCATTGTTGGAGAAAAAAAGCTGTTCGACAACCACACAATCAGGCTTATATTTTTTAATGATGGATGAGAGTTCGTCTCGAATCTCCAACAACCGTCGGGAAAAATCATCTGCGCGGTCTGTTTGCAGACAAGAATGATGGATCCAGATTGCATCTGAACCCTTCTGATCGATCACTCCGAATCCAGTTCGATCAAATCCGGGGTCGATGCCTAAAACTCTAAGCATGCGGCCATTCTATCACGCGAGGTTTGAGTAGACTCTTTTAACATCATCGTGTTCTTCCAAGAGCTCGATCAACTCCGCTGTCTTTGTTCCGATTTCCTCATCAACCTCAATCAACATTTTTGGCACCCATTCAAATCCTTCTTCACCCATCACGCGATCAAACAAGTAGGTCACAGAGCCTGTTTTTACGAGCGATCCGCCAGCTTTGCTCAACACATGCTTCATTTCAGCGACGGTTCGATTACGATTGTCCGTCAAACTTTCAATAATCAACGCGATTCCACCCGGTGCATATGCCTCGTACGTCAGCGATTCGATCTGTCCTTCTGCTCCCCCACCCGCTCCTTTTTGAATCGCCCGCTCAATCGCGTCTTTTGGCATGGAGGCATCTCGCGCTCGCGCAATGGCCGCGCGCAATCCGGCATTCATGTCTGGATCAGCGCCCTTTTCACGCGCTTCAACCGTGATCACGCGCGCTAACTTGGTAAACGACGCCGACCGCTTGGCATCAATCGCGCCTTTAAATTGTTTTACTTTATGCCATTTGGAATGTCTTGCCATACCTATATTGACATATTTCTATCGATTCTATATATTTGTAATATCACCACGAAAAAAACCCTTGCAGAGACCGCTCTGCCGGGGGTTTTTTCATTTTACATACTCTAGAATGGACCGCTGGTCATTCAAGTAGGCGATCCTGACTCCCGTACGCTTGAGCAGGATTGAGCACTTCTTCGCTGGAGAGGGTGACAATAAAATACAGAACTGCCTGCGCTCATGTAGAAATTTCACCAGCCCAGAGTAATCACCATCACTCGACACAAGTACTGCCTGATCAAACGCTTTCTCATACGCTTCACACGTTGCTTTTAAAACCAAATCCGCATCACAGTTTCCTTTTACATTTCCAAGACCGTCATACGTTATCTCTTTAAAAACAAGAGTAAAGCCCGCTTCCTGTAAACTCGTATACAAATCCTTGTTTTTTGGCACCAGACCGATGAATAAATAAGCACGCTCAATACCGTATTTGTCACTTAACCAACGGCGCAGTCGTCGATAATCAATATGCCAACCGAGATCACGGATTCCTTTATGCAGATTGGCTCCATCAATAAAGGCAAAGATACGTGGCATATTCTGCGAGCAGCTTAGCGTGAGTCATCTTGTCTGTCACGTCTACCTAACCAAATGATAGTCATCCTTATCTCCCTGGACAATCGGGGGATATTGAATCGATAAAAAAGTTAGCATTCCTCCATCCTCTACCGTGAACCCATGAAAGGTTTTTGGCGAAATCAGCCAACTCTCATTCTCATGCACCGGAACCCATGAGCCATCTTTATAAGTAAGGGCTTTTTCTGGATCTGCGAAATGAGTTGAATGACCCAAGATAAAAACATAGGCATACGATTCTTGATGGTAGTGGACTTCATCACGCTGATCTTTGAGAGTTTTAATCACCTCCACCTCAATTTGTTCTGGTGTATAGCCAAATGGTTGTAAGATCTTTTCTAGGACATCTGTCGGCAGGCTGCTCCACAAAAACCCATGATAATCTTCAAATGAAAGCATTGCATCCAGTTTTTCTGGATTTTGTTCTTGAAAAAATTGAATGACAGCCTGCCCAATCTCTTTCAGCACTTTTCCCAAGTCCTGTTCCATATTATGGCCTCAGCCTACACAAAATCCGCCTCTCGATCAAGGCGGATTTTGCTTACCTATTACTTATTACACATTACTTCCCCGACGTAATCGTCGGCTCGTCACGCACCGGCTCTGGTTCGGATTCATGTCACGGTGGCTGGCACTGAAAGACATCTCCCTCATTATTTCGATCGAGTCTCGACCAATGCTTGAATCAATTGTTTTTGATGCTGCTTCTTTCTTCGATCACTATCTTCGCGATTCCAGTATTCACTCTCAAAATGTAACTCCCATCCCCTCTGTAAGCACGTACGCAAGAAATCACGTACGATAAATAGCAATTTCAAACAAAACGTTTTTAATGCTTCTTGTTCCTCTTTTGGAATTCGTTGTTCTTCGCAAAACGCCTGAAATTCTTTTTCTACGAAATCAGATTTCAACTCGAGAAAAAACTGTTTCCACTGTTCTGTGGTCGGCATGATTTCTACATCATCTAATTCCTTGTTATTCACCGCCTGAAACAAATGTGCGAGAAAACGATAATCCAAGTCTCTCGCAGATTCAGAATATCCATCGCATTCGGGGATAAAAAACCGTTTAATCGCCTCCGAAAACAATTCCATGTAGGCCGTCGCCAGACTCTCCCACTTCTTTTTATCTTTTGTCAGGCTTAATTCGTGTTCGACTTCTTCTGTCTGTTTTCTAAATTCTTCCCAAAGCTGTTCCTGAAACCTTGCGCGTTGCACATTCTCTAAATTTTTTTGCCCCTGAATCCACTCTTCTCGATTTTCATAAAACGTCGCCTGAGAGCCCATCGGCATTTTTTCCGCTTCTGCAGTCGTCTCCTTTGCATGCCTCAGCCCTTGATCGATGCGCAAGACAAACTTCCCATTAATAAATTCTTGCCAAAACTCATCAATCTCTTTTACCGGATATTGTTCGAAAGAAAATGAGTAGCTCATAGGATACTAGTTGATAAAAGATTCTGCGCTTTTCCACAATAAACTAAATATACTCCTCAACATCTGCACGATGTATTCGTCTTCAATCAACACAGCAAGTGGTGCCTTGGGTTGCCAAATAATAACTTTTTTTCCGAAAATCAAAAAGGAGGTTTCAAACGATTCGGTTCCTGGGAGAAAGCGTGTCTCGCGTAGCTCTTGTTTGTCATTTTTACTCTTTTCTTTTGCGATCACGCTTGGCAGGGTGAGCAATTTTCCAAAAATACCTCTCTTTATACGTTCTTCCACCCAGCGCTGTTGAACACCTGGAGCAAGGGCAAGAAACTTTTCTACGTTTCCAAAAAATAAATAATCGCCTTTTGTTTCTGTAAGGACCTGAAAAAAGATTTCAACCCACTTTTTCTCTGTATCAAAAACTTTTATCGCTGTTGCACGATCTCCTTGCTGATAGAGCGCCAAAAGATCAGGCAGAGCACTCATCACACGCGAGTCTACTTTTTCGATTCGTTCTCGCTTTTCCTTTAAACGCTGTAACAAAACATTAGGAGATTCAACAATAAATGTGCGTGAACGAGATTCTCGATGAGAAAAGCTAGCCAAACCTCTCTTTTCCAACCCTAAAATCACCTTGTAGACGTTCGGACGAGAAATCCCCAAATGCTTCGCAAACGCAGCTATCGGTAGAGGACCCAAAGACAAAGAGAGAAAGTAGAGCTTCATTTCATACTCCGTAAGGCCCAACTCCTCCAGGGCTGGCTCCAAAAATGGCTGCAATTCAGAAAGGCTAAGCATAGACAAATTTAGAATAATGTGTATAACTTATTATATACATACTTCTCCATTCTGTCAAATATACCCATATTATCATTGACAAAATGTATATTTTTTGGTATAGTATCTCTTCGAGAATGGGAATGATCCCAAACTCGTATCGGACTTTCACAAGGAGAGAAATACATGACGACCGCTGGC
>VGLT01000035.1 GCA_016866635.1 Candidatus Uhrbacteria bacterium | reverse complement strand
ACAATGATAATTTAGCTATTTTAGAGAAACATCCTGATGATGCTGAAATTACTGTTCGTGCAGATAGCGATAAAAGTGACGGACAACACTTTACTCAATATCACAGAATAAACGTAGGCGATGCGAGGCGCTTCCTAAGAACTAAATTGGAAGAGCTTCAGACTCAACCTGCAACATCATCAGTTTTCCGTTACGAAATGCAAGGTGAAGTATGGTCAGAAATTTCAGAAGTTCCTCCCGGCGCAAAAGTGGAAAAGACACATTATCCTAAGGAGCGTTAATGATCTAAAAGTCGATTTCCGTTCAACGGCGACAAATACAAGTTCCCATTCTTCAAGAAAAAGGTTCGAAATTCGTTCACGATGGTGCTCCAAAAGAAAAACTCCCTTGAAAGGGAGTTTTTCTTATTTCGTCTCTTTGTGTTCCGTGTGCTTTTTACAGAAACGGCAGAATTTACTCAAAGCCAAGCGCACTTTAATTTTGCGATTGCGCGTGGTGTTATGTGTTTTGCGTTTACAAATTGTACACTCAAGGGGGGCGAGATTGTCTTGGGACATAGTGTTTATTCGGTGGAGCCGACGGTCGGATTTGAACCGACGACCTGCTGTTTACAAAACAGCTGCTCTAACCAACTGAGCTACGTCGGCCTGAGTCCATACCTATTTTTAAGAACGCTAAGAGGATACTTTACATAGCGATTTTCGTCAACGGTACACAAAAAGGAACCTTTCGGCTCCTTCAGTAGGTGTTGCAATCGGAATGTCTCCGCGTCGAGCGGTGCGAGGCCGGCGCATGTACCCCGCACCGCCCGACGTCAGAGATTCCCTTCAGAACGAGACCGAGATCTCCCCACCGCCCGAGTGGGGGATGAGGGTCACGCGCGGCAGGCGATCGGTCCTGTTCTTCAGGCCGCCGAGCACCGCCGCCACGCTTCCCGCGACCAGACCCACGATGTTGAACGTGAGCCCCACCACGAATTGCGTTCGGAGAGCGTCGCCTTGCGGCTGGAGGTTGCACTTGCCGCCGCAGGTCTTGTCCTGCTCGCGCAGGTTGTTGACCGCGACGAGCGAGTGCGCCCACATGCCGAGCCCCGTGACGAAGAGCGCGCCGCCGGTGACACCGAGCCCGATCGGCAGTGCGTACTTCTTCGCCGTCGACTCGTCGCCGTTGATCTTCTCGACGCGCACACGCCTTGGATCCGTGGTGAATGGGTTCTTGGTCTGCTCGGTCGGTTGAACGATCGGAGGGGCGGGCGGCACCACGACATGGACGGGCGGTTCCTTGATCGCGGGTGGCGGCTCGGCCTTCACCCGCTTCAAGTCATCCATTTTCTTCTTGAGCTGCTCCAGCTTGGTCCCGATGTCCGCAAGCAGTTCTGGGTTCGCGTTGACGACCTTGCTGTCGGCCGCCAGGAGCGTGTCCCGCGCTTTCACGAAGGCTGACCACGCGAGTTCCAGTCGCTGGTTCTGGTTCACAACACCGATCTCATCGGTGGCCAGATGTTCGTGACACAGAGCGGAGTTGTAGTAGAGCTGCGAGAGCTGCTTCGCGGTGAGCGGGGTTGATCCGCCCTTCGCGTTCGAGGCGATGGACCTGTAGAACCGGTCGAGGGCGAGTATCCACTTTTCTTCCCCGAATGCGGCTCGACCCGCCGCGTACTCGATCTCCGCTTCGGTCAGCTTGCGTTCCTGAGCCGACGCGGGCTTGGCGGCATCCGCCATGATCTTGTTCTTCTTGCCGGCCGAAGCCGGCTCCGCCGCCACCGCAATGGCGAGCAGACAGATGATACCGACGTTTCGCATGGGTTCCTCCTGGATGGTTTTTCCGTCTGCTCGACGGGTTGGGTTCTTTGGGCGTTTCTCGTTATTCTGCCCGTTCAAGAAAGAATGTGACTAAAATTAGCCATATTCCTATCCTTAACGGGCAGTGATTGCATGAAAAGAGCGAAGACTATTCTTAGCATATCATAGACGTTTCGTCAATATAACGATCGAGACCCACGCTCTCGATCGTCTGTTGGACGTGTGAGGGCGTGGGCCTGTAGATAGGCGTTTTCTCGCTTGTCATGGTCTTGAGCGAGAAGGGCTCGCTGTTTTTAATGCTCGTCGTCGTATGGTGTGATCAGGAATCGTTTTGACCACGAGCATCCAAAATCGTTTGGAGTGGTTCATCTCTTGAAGATGACACAGCTCGTGCACCATGATGTAATCGGCGAGCCGAGGAGGGAGGAACGCGATCTTATAATTAAAGTTCAAATTTTTATTTTTAGAACAACTGCCCCAACAGGTTTTTTGGTTTTTGATAAAAATGTTGTTAAAAGGAAATCCATACACGTGGTTAAAATACCCAATTCGCTCGATCACCAGTGCACGGGCCGCTTCTTTGTGTCTCAGATAATCCTTGTGTGTCAGGCGGGGGAGTTGAGAGACGGTTACACGCCCATCCAGGTGTACTCGAATACGGAAGGAGCGAAAACGAGGAAATCGACGAAGTAGGTAGGGGATCAGCACAGGTATCTAGACTAACAAAAAATTCCCTTGAATGGGAATTTTTTGGTGGTGGGTGGGCAAGGATTCGAACCTTGGAAGGCGTATGCCAGGAGATTTACAGTCTCCCCTCGTTGACCGCTTGAGTACCCACCCGTGGAGCCGTTGACCGGGATTGAACCGGTGACCTCATCCTTACCATGGATGTGCTCTACCAACTGAGCTACAACGGCATAAATTGTGGCCAAAGTTTAAAGTTTTTTTCTTTATTTGGCAAGCGCGGAGCCCTTTGCCTCTAGCGTCTCCACCTTTTCTTTCCAGCTTTGAAATTTGGTTCGGTCTTCTGCCAGCAAGCGTAAGCGGTCGTACCGTTGGCGCGCCTCTTTGCGATCTTTGAGCAAAACAGCAACCTCGAGAGAGCATTCTAAATATTTGGCACTCATCGGTTCCAGATCACTCGCGCGTTTGGCGGAGGGCCAGGCTTTTGCGGGCTCGCCCTGTTCCAGGTAAAACTCAGCTAATTGAGCATGGCGATAGGCCTGGCGTGGGCTGTGCTCCACGGCTTTGAGGCGCATGTCCTCTGCTTCTTCTACCTGGTCCAGTTCTTCTGCAATGTCGGCTAAACCAGCATATGTCCCATCATCAGCCTCTTTCATTTTGATTAAAAATTCAAACGTTTCTTTGGCTTGCGGGTAAAGTTTTTGTTTTAAATAAATTTCTCCCAACCCACGATAGGCTTCGGCTTGACGCGTGTCGATGGATAAGACTTCCAAATAGCGGCGCTCGGCATCAGCCCATTTAAGATCACGCATCAGGGATCGCGCATCACGCAACAGGGTTTGAATACGGTCGCGCGTGGATGGGGCGATCGCCGAGAATGGTTGTTTAATATTTTTATACAACGCCTCAAACGCCTGCAGGCGTTCATAGGCTCGATGATACTGTTTGCGAGCCGCCTGTTTGAGGCGTTCGACCAAGCGTTGGAATGGTTTGATTTTATCTGCGTGTAACCGTTCAAATCGACGCTGGATCAATGTATCACGTTGTTGGCGTTCGCGTTCTTCTTTGATGGAAAGGGGATTGAGGAGGCGCAATTCTTTCCAATGACGCGCAACCAAGACTGCGGCAATGATGAGGCTCGCTCCTGCGATAGGAAAAGCGATGAATGAGAGAATCATATTATCCTCGAGCCGCAGCACGGCACAGGAGGCCGAACGTACGAGGGTCGAGGGAGGCGCCGCCTACCAACACTCCGTCTATATCCGTTGTAGAAAAGTATTCGTGAATATTGTTTTCGTCCACAGATCCACCATACAAGATCGGGATCTGTTCTGCGCGCGCGCCAAACTTTTTCTTCAAAATCTCTCGAATAGATTCATGCATCTGCTTGGCGATTTCCGGCGAGCAGGCTTTGCCAGATCCCACAGCCCAAACAGGCTCATAAGCCACCAGGAGATCAGAAGTGGTCAGCGCCGCTGTCAATTGTGCCTTGACCACCTTGAGCGTTTCTTTTTTATCACGTTGAGCTTTAGTTTCGCCGACGCACACGACTGGCTTGATCCCGACCGCTGCGAGCGCCGCCACCTTCTTTCCAACCATCTGATCGGTTTCTCCTAAATGTATGCGACGTTCACTGTGACCCACCAAACAAAAGGAGGTCCCAAGCTCTTGTAACATCTCGGGCGCGGTCTCACCGGTAAAGGCACCTTCTTTTCCCCAAAAAGCATTTTGCGCACCTAAGAGTGGAGCGCTGGCACGACCTAATGAGGCCCGTGCCGCGGCTAGTGAAATGTGTGGGACTGCGACACCAATCTCGACATCCTTGGGCAATCGTTCCCGTCGAAAGGCGCGAATCCAGGCACCTGCCTTGATCGGCCCATAATGCATTTTCCAATTCGCAATGATCCACTTCATAGAATCCGCGAATACCTTAATTCATCTTGAGATATTGTTCAACCTCTGTCTTGGATTTGTACGGTCCAATGACCGCACGAGCCATCTTTTGGGGGTGAAAGATGTGATTTGCCACCTGTTTTATTTTATGTGCCGTGACCGCTTCTATTTGTTTCAGACGGGCTTCTGGGCTCAAGAATTTTTTCTGGAACATCCATTGTTTGCCATACCACTCTGCTTGATTTGCAGAATCCTCGAGAGACAACATCAATTTTCCGCGTACATGATCTTTGGCACGTTTGATTTCATCCGGAGCTAGTAGCTTCTCTCGTGTTTTTTTCAATTCTTTTTCGATCACTTCGATTGCTTCGCGGAATGCGGTCTTCTTTAATCCGGAAGAAATGACCAGCATCCCCGTATCTTCCAATGATTGATGAGATGCGCTGATGGAGTAGCACAAGCCACGACGTTCACGTACTTCCGTAAACAAACGCGAAGACATGCTCCCACCAAAGATAGTCATACGGATACCCGGGGAAGGACAGGGCGAGTTGCACCTGTTCGGTGGGCTTTGACTGTAATCGAAATGGGTCAGAAAGTTTTTCCGGGACCGCAAATGGCACGAACGCATCATCAAGATGTTTTTTGGGTTCCGAAACGCGCCCAAAACTCTTTTCTAGCAGAGACCGGGTTTCAGGTACGACCTTTCCAGCAACCACGACGGTCATGCGAGAGGGGATGTAGTAGGCGTGGTGATAATCCACGATGGCTTGGCGTGGGACCTTTTTTATCACTTCTCGTGGACCGGCGATGTTCCAACCGAGGGTACTCCCAGGGAATGCCGCTTCTTCCAAGAGATCTTCGATATGCATGCGTGGATTATCCTCGTACATGTTAATTTCTTCGATGATCACGCCGCGCTCACGATCCATTTCTTTTGTATCAAATAACGAGTGAAACAACATGTCATGCAACATGTCGATAGCAAGGGGAGTGTGGGCCGCATCCATTTTAATATAGTAGACGGTCGAATCTTTTCCGGTATACGCATTAAATTCCGCACCATAGCGATCCAGTTCCTTGCTGATCATGAGCGCATCCGGTCGCTTTTTGGTTCCCTTAAACAAGAGATGCTCAAGAAAGTGTGAGGCGCCATTAATTTCTTTTTTCTCGTAACGCGATCCCACGCGCACAAACACCATGACGGTTGTGGAGGTCGCGCCTTTTTGCGGGATTAAAATAGCTTGCATCCCGTTCTTAAGTTGTTTAGAGGTGATCATGCTAATTTTGATTGAAGAACATTTTTCAAATCGCTCATCGCGATTCTTTCCTGTGTCATCGCATCGCGATCACGAACCGTGACGGTTTGATCATCTTTGGTTTGATAGTCGATGGTCACGCACCAGGGTGTACCGATCTCATCCTGTCGTCGATACCGTTTACCAATGGAACCCGATTCATCGTATTCGACGATCAATCCACTCTGACGCAAATCGCGGGCAAGTGCACGCCCTGTGTCTGCGAGGCCGTCTTTTTTCTGGAGCGGGAGGATCGCGACTTTGACGGGGGCGAGGCGTGGAGGCAAGCGCAACACCATCCGTGGTTCTTTGTCTTCACCATCGGCCGTGGATGCCTCATCAATGTCGAAGTGTTCAAGCAGTACGACGAGCACGGTCCTGCTTAATCCCCAGGTTGGCTCAATCACATAGGGGAGAAAACGTTCACCTGTGTCTTGATCAAACCAGCGTAAATCCTCGCCAGAAAATTCTTGGTGACGTGAGAGATCGTAGTTCGTACGATTTGCAATACCGTAGAGCTCCTTTTGTCCAAAGGGATAGAGATACTCCGTGTCGATCGTTCGGTCAGAATAGAAAGCGCGATCTTCTTTCGCAATTTCGTGATAGACGACATGGGACGGATCAACGTGGAGCACCTCTGTCATCCAGGTTTTTTGTTCCTCCAACCATGCTTCAAACGCGCGCGGAGCATCTTCTGGTTTCACAAAATACTCGATTTCCATTTGTTCAAATTCGCGTGTACGAAAAATAAAATTTCCCGGAGTGATTTCGTTGCGAAAAGCACGACCGATCTGTGCGACTCCAAACGGCATTTTTTTACGCATGGAGTCACGCACATTTTTCCAGGTTGTGAACATGCCGGCGGCGGTCTCTGGTCTCAAATAGGCGATAGAGGAAGCATCCTGAGTCACGCCGATGTGTGTCTGAAACATCAAATTAAAATGGCGAGATTCGGTGAGTTCACCTCCACAATCTGGACAATGGTTGGTCTCGAGCTGATCTGCACGAAAGCGATGATGACACTTCTTACAATCCACCAATGGATCGGAAAAGGTTGCGATATGCCCGGACGCCTCCCAGACTTTTGGATGTTGGATGATGGGTGTTTCGATGCCGATCACATCTTCTCGTCCGTGCACAAACCGCTTCCACCACGCATCACGAATGTTGTTTTTTAATTCAACTCCATACGGACCGTAATCCCACGCATTGGCAAACCCTCCATAGATTTCAGAATCTGGATACACAAACCCACGTCGCTTACAGAGTGACACGAGCAATTCCATTTTCTGTTCTGGGCTGATCATAGGATCGTCGTTTAGATCGTGAGAATTTCTTTTTCCTTTTCCGCGGTGAGTGTATCGATTTGGGCATTCCATTCACCGACCGACTTTTCTAGTTTTTCCAGCTGTCGGCGCTTTTCGTCTTCACCGATCACTTTATTTTTTTCATCATCTTGAATCGCGTTTTTTACCTTTTCTCGTACGTTGCGAATGCCAACTTTGGCCTGCTCATCTTTTTGATGGAGGACTTTGACCAGGGTCTTACGATTTTCTTCGGTCATCTGCGGCATCACCATGCGGATGACTGTACCTGCCACATTCGGCTGCATGCCAAGCGACGCCTCGATCAACGCCTTTTCAATATCTTTGACGATGGATTTGTCCCATGGTTCGATTTGAATGGTCTTAGCATCCGGGGTCGTAATCGATGCGGTAGATTTTAGATCCATGGATTGGCCATAGGCTTCTACACGAATCCCTTCCACCAACGCACCGCTAGCGCGTCCGGTGCGTAGGCTATGGAGTTCTTTTTGAAAATGGTCAATGACGGCTTGAAATTCAGACCGATGATCGTCGATAGGATGAGGCATATGCGACATCCTCCCCTAATTTTTTGGTCGAGTCAATGCACCAAGAAATAATTCTGGCTGAGCGGTTTGATCAAAGACGAGGGTGGATACGCCGCGAGCGGTCGGAAGTTTACGCGCGCTCCAGGTTGCTCCACCATCTTGGCTAAAAACAGCAGATGCATCCGTGGCGTAGACCAGGAATTTTCCATTCTTTGGATGTACGGCTAGGGAGCGGATTTCGACGGAGCCGGGTTCATTGGGCAGGGCTAATGCTTTCCACACAGTTCCGCCATCTACGCTCTTTAAAATTCCATACCTAGAAACAGTGTAGATCGTTTGTGTGCTGGTTGGATCGATGACAACCTGTGTGACGCGTTTTGCCTGATCAAATTCTTGAAATGGTTTAAAGATAGGATCCCATGTGGCCCCGCTATCAACGCTTTTTACAAGACCTGCGCCATGGGTTGAGACGTAGAGAATGCGAGAATCTTTTGGATCAATAGCAATATTGTTGATGCGAAATCCCTGGACGCGTTGGACGGCTTTCCACGATCCACCATTATCTTGTGAGCGGAAAATATCACCTTCACTGGTACCGGCGTAGACAACGGCAGGGTTAAACCAGTCGATGGCAAGAGCGGTAAAGACTTTATCAGTCTTGGGATCAAAAAATGCTTTGGTCCAATCACGCATGCAGTTGCTGGTTTTTAAAACTTGGTTACGCCGCGTCGCATAAACGACACACTTGTCCTTGTTGTGTACGGCGATCGCATTGATACGTCCGGTATTAACCTCAGCAGATGCCGGCGTCATCCAGGATTGACCATCATCCAGAGAGTAGAGGAGGCCATGGTCGACGGTTCCTGCATACAGGGTTGATGCATCTTGCGGATCAATCGCGAGGCTTGCGATGTTCATGTCTCCCGTACTGGCGATTTTGCCATTCACCGAATGATGTTTGAGCTGTTGCCAGGTTGCCGCAGAAATATTCATTTTGTACACGCCGCCGTCAGGACCGGTGGGGGAGGCTTTTCCGCCGAGACAACCAACGCCGAGAAGTAGCAAGCAGCACGTAGCAAGTAGCAAGCCTGGGAAAGAACGATAAAGACTCATAA
>VGLT01000034.1 GCA_016866635.1 Candidatus Uhrbacteria bacterium | reverse complement strand
ACGCTCACAATATCTTCTTTAGCCACCTGTGCAGTTTCCAGCGCTTTTAAACAATCTTCCAACATAGCATCCGTCAATACTTGGTTAAATCGTGCCGTCACGACCGCAACTTTCAGACCCGCCCCATTCAAACCCTCGAACTGGTTGGATTTCATATAAAATCATTAAAGCATAAAAGCATATAAACACAAAAACGAAAAAAGGGGTATACTCTTATCTATTCATTATTTAACCCCCTTCTTATGGAAAGAATCAAAAAATTCGTGAGAGCGGCTGTGGCTGGTGCGATGTTAACGGGTGCCCCAAACATGGCCAAGGCTGAGGCGCAGAGACCTGTTGCAGTTGAGGTGCGTTTAGAGTCAACACCCAATACGAAATGGGCAGCTGAATTGGTTAAAGAGGCGGCCGGCGATGTTTCAAAGTTGAAAACCAAACGCGATGTTGAATTATGGACTGGTGCTTTTCCTTCTCAATTATCCGATGGATATCTGACTAACCTTGAACAACGTGAATTCTCTCCAAAGGATTTGGCGGCGCTTTATCAATTAACCGGAGAAATGTTTAAGCTGATCGGTCGCGTTCAAGCACGTCACGGCATTCTTTTAAAGAGTACGGTTAATCAACGCATGGATGCCATGGTGGCGAGTCTCGAAGATCGCCTTTCAACTGCTCGAAAATCTACATCCAGCGGACCCGTTGCGAAAAAATAACCGGGTTTCTTACTTCAATCGGTGAGCGGCACCGATGGCTTGTGAAATGTGTTGATATCCATCCCGCTTGAGCAGAGAAACAAGACCTTGATTAATTTCTCCAATCAGCTGAGGCCCTTCAAAAATCATTCCTGTAATCAACTGAACCAGTGTTGCTCCCTGACGAATTTTTTCATAGGCATCTTGTGCAGAAAAAACTCCTCCGCACCCAATAATCGTATATCGATCTCCATTAATACCTCCAACCGGAATACTTGCTACCTCTTCTGGTTGAATTTCCGGCCGGTTTCGTTGTTTGGTGAGATTAGAAAGAATCATTCCATGTACCCGATGACGATCCATATCTAAAAACACACGAAACGTTTTTACATAATCTTTTATTCCAGTCTGTTCATCCACTATCGCCGCATCATATGATGATACGGCCATCGCATCAATAAGTAGACCCCCTCATGGAAGAAGTCTTGTACGTTCATTACAAACTGTCGTTTATCGTAGGCGTACTATCGCGTTCCGTGTTTGGGATAAAATTTCCTGGGGCAACAATATCTGCGCCAAACACGTAGTTCGTGTAGAAACTTTCTGGAATATCATACACTAAATAACGCCAGCTCGATCCATACATCGTCGTGGCCAAAGATTCGCTTGTCACCCAACGCAAGACTCCTCCACGTCCCACCGCATACACCTTTGGCACACTCGGGAACTTCACCATGTAGACCCCGGGGCGGTACGTCACATTTTTTCCGAGTGGCATGAGTGATAACGTCACCGCAGAGACCGTTTGAACTTTGGAAAAATCCCAATACCAACTCATGTAGGTTTGTACGTTTGGAAAAGCGTGGCGTTTACAATCCTTGCCATAATAATAGACAGCGCTGTCTTCTTGTGTGTTTGAATTTCCATCATCTGGAAGTTTTATCAATTCATATCCTGCAAACTGACAGGCGGAACCAGAACCAGTAAATGTGATGTTGGGTTGTTGATTGAGAGCAATCCCTTCTACATACGCCGTCACCGATACTGTTCCGGCCGCACTACTCTTGACCACAAAATTCGCAACACCAAGCTCATTGGTCATGACATTGCTTGGACTTACCGTTACAGATGCCGAGGGTGATACTTGCAACGATACCCATTTCCCGGTCATCAATTGTCCGGAGCTATTGCGAACGGTCACACTGACACCTGATCCGTATACAGGATCCGTCGCGACCGTTGTGGGAGATGCGCTCACCGTAGATTGGGAAGCTGAGATTCCGGGATCCGTCACTTGTATCGTCGTGACCGGAGAAATGGTCATACCATCAACCTTAGCGGTGAGGACAACCGGGCCTGATTGTGAAAAACGTAATTTATAGGTTCCCACACCGGAGGTGTTTGTGTATGCAGCCCCTGGGTCACTCGTCATGATATTTTTGTCGCTAAACACTTGTATCAACTTTCCTGCCAACGGCTGTCCTTGAGCATTGCGAACGTTGGCTGTGAACGTAACGTCCTGATTCACTCCTATAGAGTTGGAGGAAAACGTGATCGAAGAATTCGTGACAGAGACCGCCGAATCTGCAATCGTAATCGTCGTGATCGGAGGAATCGTGACTCCATCAACCTTGACGGTAAGGACAACCTGGCCTGTCTGTGAAAAACGCAGTTTATAGGTTCCTACGCCTGAAGTATTTGTCAGAGCAGCCGCTGGATCACTTGTCATGATATTTTTGTCGCTAAACACTTGTATCAACTTTCCTGCGAGCGGCTGGCTTTGTGCATTTCGAATATCGGCGGTGAAAATAATTTCTTGATTCACACCAACGGATGTAGAAGAAAAAGAGATCGAAGAATGATTAGCAGAAACAGTATTGTCCTTTACCTCGATCACGGTTTGCGCTGGATCAATCGTGACTCCATCCACACTCACGGAAAGAGTCGCCGTTCCCGTTTGTGAAAAACGAATCGTATACACTGCCTGGCCAAGCTCATTTGTAAAAGCTCCTCCGGGAACTGTCGACATGCCACCAAGACTCGTCGAAATCTGTACCAATTTGCCGACCAAAGGGTTACCCGCGGCATTACGAATCGTGGCCGTAAAAGTAAAATCTTCATTAGGGGCAACGGTCGTCGCTGAAAAGCTATAGGAAGATTGACCGGCAGACGGCGTCTGGCTCCAGGGAGCATCTGCGCGCGCGGCCATGAGGGGAATAAACGAAACAACGAACACAGATGCGCTGAATAGTAATCTGCGCAAGAAAGAGAAGGATGATTTCATAGTAGGCTCAGTATAGCGCCGGATCACTAGATGCACAATCACCTTTTGTTCTTTGCGTAAGTATTCGTTGACTCGCCCCCCCTAAAAAACCTGGTTTAGACCTGACACCGATGCGTACTGCAAAAATGTTACGCACGAACTTTATACATCTTCATCGTGACACCGCTTATTGTCAAAGGGAACTCGCTAAATGATTGGCTGGATTTCTTTATTTTTTTACGAGCGGATGCCGTCAATAAAATTTCATTTTTTTCCGCCACATCCTCCCCTAGCTTAGACGCGAGATTAAGTTCATCGCCATACAAATCATCACAAGCGAGCAAAATCTTGCCATGACCAATACCGATCGAAACGTGTATATCGCTCTCGTCCGGCGTCATGAGATTGGCGATTTCCAGATCATGATGGATGTCGAGCGCCGCCGCCACCGCGCCTTCTGGATGAGGAAAAACAGCAAAACAATTGTCGGCTTCAAACTTCACGACCGCGCCTTTGTATCGCTCAATCACCGGAGCCACGACTCGTCTCATGCGATGAATCATCGCGAGATAGTGCAAAATCCCATGACGCTGAACAATGCGTGAAAACCCAGACATATCCAGCACAAAAATGGTGCGCTCTTGTTCAAAGAGTTTATGAATCGTTGCATCAATCTTTTTTGCCCGCTCCGGATGCTCGATACGCTCCATCAATAACTTTTCCAAATCAAGACACGAAGGAAGGTGTGAGAGCGGGTGGGATTTTGGATGTTTCATATGAAGAATCTACCAAGGCAATTTCTTATTTCCAAACCAAAAATTTCCGGTCTTGGGTGGTTTGATCGCGAGTTTATATATGCGCTCTGCGGCTTGGGCTGGAGTGTACTCTCCCTCTGGTCCACCCATATCTGTTTTAACCCACCCAGGATTCACGGAGGAAACAGTGATCGAGCTCTTCTTCAATTCCTCTGCCAGTGTCACGGTGTACATGTTGAGTGCGGTTTTAGAAATTTTGTATGCCGGATAGTGGTGCGGATAATGGCTTTTCATTTTTTGCGACAGAGCAAGTGAGCCTGCGGATGAAGAAATGTTTACAATATGCCCCCCTGTGTTGATCAATGGAATGATACGCTCTGTAAAATCAATGGTGCCAATAACATTTACCTCAAGCGTTGCTCGCAATTTTTTGGGATCCACGCGCGTCTCGTCTCCATCCAAAAGAATACCGGCGTTATTGATATGAATATCGATGGGATATCCGATTTCACGAACAGATTTTTCGCACGCCACGATGCTGTCTGGATCAGAGAGATCTAAACGCACAGCGACAAATCGTTCGTGTTGGATCTTTGGGAGAGTCGATTGGTACGTGCCAATGACAAAATGTTCTTTTGCTAAACACGTTTCTGCCAACGCCCGCCCGATCCCCTTTCCTACGCCCGTAATAAGAACGGTTTTCATAATTCAATATACTGTACTCTCCCCACCTCCCCGGTTTCAAGTCGTACCTTTATTCCATTAGGATGGACGGGAATGCTCGTCAAAATGTCCTTCACGATTCCCCGAGTCGATCGTCCCGTGCCCTGATCCTGTTTTTCCTGAATCACGACGGCGAGCCCCGGATAGATATTTTTTCGAACGGTATGGTCCATAGGCGATCATTTCGATATCGACTCCGCAATAAATTTCTTATTTTCATTCAATTGTTTCAATTGCGGAATATAATCTTCCCAAGAATAGATCTTTAACGAACGAATGTCGACTTCTTTTGTCTGCTGGTCAAACCTCTTTTGCAAATCTTTCGATGAGAGAGCCAACGCCACTTCAAAATAAAAACAGGCGTTCGTTCGAGAATTCAAAAAGAGGAGTTTGAGTTTTGCTTCTTGAATATCTCCACGATGAATAAACGCCTCTTCTTCGAGTTCTTGATATAGCGATACAAAAATATCCTGTCCATTCTTGATGGGCGGCTCTGTCTCCATAATCCCACCGAGAAAATCGACCTGGTTTCTGTTCATGGATTTTCCGGTCAGCTCGACGAGCAGATACTTGTCATCGGATGTTTTGACCGTAGCTGAAGTAAAGCACCCTTTCCGGAAATAATCCTCGCCCAACTCTTCATACCCAGGAACCTCTGGGAGACATTCGCGCGTTTTGAAATCAAAAATGCCAAAATCGAGTGATAGTTTTCCGTCCTTTTCGGCAAATGCATTCAAACGATATGACAGACCATTATACAGAAGCTGGTCGTTCGCTTTCGCTTTTTTGACCTTTTCTTCCCAGAAAATATCGATCTTACTTTCGGTGTTTGGATCAATTTTTCGATTGGAGGGACTGACGGTGACCGTAATGTCTTCAGGCGAAAAATTTCCGTGAGCCAATGTTTTTGGTTGGTACATAATTTAATCTACAGTTTTGGCTTTCTCGCCAACATTCTTGCTGTCACATTCATCATCGGACTCCCGTCAGGGCGTGTTTTGCCAAGCAATGGCACCTTTGACTCAGCATAATCTAAGATCTCCCAATCCTGATAATATTCTTTTAGCCATCCATTTTTTGGATAAAACGCTTCCGGGTCTTCTTCGCGATCCATCAGATATCGATCACCGTGGTTGGTGAACACGGAAAGCGCATGCACCCCCTCAGCTCGCGTGTGCTGTTTCATCTCTTCTAAGATGCGCAGAGCATCTTTGGTTGATAGGTGCTGTAATATGACCGTGGCGATGATGGCATCGTACTCCTGATCAAATTTCCACTTCGTCACATCCATTGTTTCGGTTGTCACGGCAAGACTTTTTTCTTTTGCCAGCCGTTGCAACTTATCCAACGCAACATCCGAGGTGTCTAAGGCCGTTACGGTAAATCCCCTGGCTGCCAAAAATAGCGCATGCCTTCCATCGCCAGCCCCTAAATCCAGGACGGTCCCCGCATGCAAATATTGTGGGATCAATTCAACGATCCTCGCGGGTTTTCCGTAAGAGAGTTCCTGAGAACCAGAGTAAAACCGTGCGTAATTTTCTTTTCTATTTTTCATAGTCTCCTTCTCCTAATCTATAGCACAAAGCACGCGCCTGCGATCAACACGATGTCTATCGTCCCGTCGTGTGCTCTTTGATAAATTTGAAACGATCTAGCCAAAGAACCAGCGCACATCCTGCCAGGATACAGAGGATGACCAGGGCCGTTGTTCCATTTGCCTGGTTGGGCAAGGCAAGTTGGTTTTGGATTTGCCACGGCCAAATTTTTCGCACCGATCCCAGCATGACTCCGGCAAGGATGGCAACGGAGATGTCATGGTAATGTTTAAAGAGCCAACTAAGGAACCGAGAAAAAAAGGAGATGCCGATGATACAGCCCGCAAAGAAAATAATGAGCGTCAAAAAATCTTTTTCCACGACCGCCGCAAGCATCTGACGATATTTCCCAAGGAGGAGCAAAATAAACGAGCCAGAAATTCCCGGGAGGATCATCGCACAAATCGCAATCATGCCGCTCAAAAAAATCATCCACCAGGTAACCGGCGTTTCAACGGGAGAAAGTCCAACCAAAAGAAAGGCACCAACCGTGGAAAGGAGAAAGGCAAAGATATATCGCGCCTGCCATCGGGCGACACGTTTGATGACAATCACGGTAGATGCGAGTACGAGACCAAAAAAGAAGCCCCAGACAGGTTGAGGGTGATGTTCCAGGAGCCACGAGAGAGCGTGCGCGAGACCAAAAATAGCAGACCCAATCCCAAGACCCAAAGGGATGAAAAACGAAAAAGGAATGGCTCTGAATGCGGACAAAATGTTGCCACGAAGCAGAAGTCGAAGCGCTTGGCCGGTTGCTACATTGATGCTGGAGAGCAGATCTTCGTAAATTCCGGAAACAAAAGCGATCGTTCCGCCCGAAACACCGGGAATAAGATCGGCCATTCCCATGCAAAATCCGGTGATATAGAGCCGTAACGAGCGCAACAGATGTGTTTTTTGCATAAAATGCATCTTAACAGATTGCCGTCGAGGAAGGGAGATTTAACGTAACGTTATGTTTCACGCTGGTTTTTGCGAAAGTTGGCAAAAGGCACAAAGCACGCGCTCCCGACAGCTATGCCGACCGTGTTGCTTATGAGATCGAGCCAGGTGTCATTGATGTGAGGGGCAAATAGGTAATGGAAATAATTTTGGCCGATGAATTCAATGATTTCATTAGCAACTCCGAGTCCCGTCACGATCAGGACACTAAAAACAAAAAATGAAAATTTGCTGATGGAGACTCGGCTATCTTTTGCGGCAATGAAGCACACCATGTAAGCCATATATCCCCCGCCCAAGCTATGCAAGAAACGATTTCTCCACTCGAGATCTGGAATGAAAAGAATAGCACAATACGTGATTACGTATATGACACAAATGAGTGTGAGAGAAGAGATGGATGCTTTAGTGAAATGAGCTGTTTTGTTTTCAAAAAAGTATGGAAACAGATAAAACAAAATCACATAGATGACACACAGACCTAACGTAATCGCGAGGAGATACATACGCGAAAAAATGACTTAGATAAACCTTCCTCCCCACCAAAAGGTAAAGAGGTAAACTGCAATCAGTAAGATGATCCCACCTACTTCTGCAACTCGTCGTGCCTTTGGTAAGACAACGTCCACAACCCGTATGAGAAGAACGATCGCAAGAAACCATCCTACCAAGAGCCCTGCTCCTGGCCACTCGGGATGCACAAGCTCTTTGCTACCTCCTTTTTGATACCAAGAAATCCATGAACGATATTTCATGATACCGACATGAAGTAGGGTAAGGAGAAACACGATACGCAGTCCCCAATAGTGCATCTTCCACCAACGCGGAGGGCCAAAAAGACGTTGGGCGATACGGTGAGAAATACTGAGTAAAAATAAAAGCCCAATCGCACCCCCCAACCCAAACACAAACGTCAAAAAACCCGAGCCCCAAAAATACGTCTGAGAAAAATGTGTGGGAAGAAAAAAATAGGAAGAGAGTCCATGGGCAAACGCGAGAAGTGCCGCAAAAACCCCCAACTCTTTTCTATACTGCACGAGAAATCCAAGACGATGAAAAGCGCGACTCCCGGGACCAATGAGCAAAATCAACCCAAGAAGAATCGCCGAAGTGCCGGCAAAGATTTTGTTGACGATGTAGAGATCGTAATACCCACGGCGGAAGTACAGATACACGGAGAGGAGGATGAATACAAAAAGCCCCGTGAGAAAGGCTGTGCCGTATTGCTGAAATTCGTATTTCCAGTTGATCCCCGGAGAGACGGGTGGGGTTGATCGATCTTTAGACGGAGTCTCCATCATATAACGCAAAAGAAATATACCGTATTCCACCGTCTTGCACCAGAAGATCACTGTACTGTTTTCACCAAGATATATGACGCTACGATCCATGATTCATGGTATACTTGATCCATTCTTATGAGTCTGTTCTTTGAAATTACACTGATTTTGGTCCTAGCAACCGGCATCGCGCTTCTGATGCAATGGCTGCGCCTCCCCCTTCTCCTTGGACACATCATTACCGGTATTCTTGCAGGACCAGCTGCCCTCCAAATCATCCACGGGAAAGAAATGATTGAGGTCTTTTCACAGTTAGGGATCACCGCTCTCTTATTTGTTGTCGGGATTAGTCTGAGTCCGACGGTGATTAAGGAGGTCGGAAAGATCGCGTTATTGACAGGGATGGGACAAATTATTTTTACAACCATTT